>DASQVL010000653.1:0-14460 GCA_035640795.1 Crenalkalicoccus sp.
CGCGCATAGGGATCGGCGGGATCGAGGCGGACCGCCCGCGCATAGGCCTCCGCCGCCTCCCGCATCCGGCCGGTCAGCTTCAGCGCGTGGCCGAGCTGGAGCTGGACATCGGCATCCTCCGGCTGCAGCCGCTCGGCTTCCCGGTAGAGCAGCAGGGCGGCCTTGGGGTCGCCCGACTCCTTCATGCAGTGGCCGTACTGGACCCAGATGCGCCAGTCCTCGGGCTCCTGCCGCAGATAGGCGGCGTAGGCGACGGCGGCTTCCGACCAGTCGCGGCGGTCGCGCAGCGCATCGGCCTCGGCAAGCAGGGCCGAGGGCTCGGCAGGTGGGCTCAGATCCATGCGGGCGCCTCCGTCAGCCGGCGGATGATGCGCCAGTTTCACCGAAGGGTTGAGTGAGCGGCGCGGCGATCCGCGGCTGCCGCGCCGCGCCGCGCCCAGGCTGGCCCCGGTGGGGCCGGTTCAGTGCACGCAGCTGCCGAAGGGGACGCTGCCCGCCACCCTGGCCCCGGGGGCGACCAGCCGGGCCGCCAGCGCGGCATACCGCGCCGCGTCCGAGGCGCCGATCCGCCGGCATTCGGCTTCCACATAGGACAGCATCAGCAGGAGCGCCGCGTGGTCGGCGACGGGCTCCTCGGAATCGGCGGTCTGGCAGGCAAGCATGGGGCCGCTCCGCTAATCGTGATAACACATTCCGCATACTATCCACACGCGCTGCGTGCAAGCGCGGAGCCACCTCACCGTGACGAAACTCCGCGCCAGCGCCAGAATGAGCGCGGTCCGTCGCGCGGGGGATGTGAAATGCGGCACCTTCTTCCATTCCTGGTAGCCAGCGTCCTGATCGCGAGCGGCGCGGCGCGGGCCGGCAGCACCTTCGATACAGTGAAGACACGCGGCCAACTGATCTGCGGAGTGAACACCGGCGTCGCCGGCTTCTCCGCACCCGATGCGCGCGGCGTCTATCAGGGGCTGGACGCGGATCTCTGCCGCGCCGTCGCCGCCGCCCTGTTCGGCGACGCGCAGAAGGTGCGCTTCGTGCCCACCACCTACCAGACGCGCTTCGTGGCGCTGCAGTCGGGCGAGGTGGACGTGCTCGCGCGCAACGTGACGCAGACGCTGACGCGCGACACCGCGCTCGGCTTCAACATGGCGGGCGTCTCCTTCTACGACGGGCAGGGCTTCATGGTGCCGAAGCGCTCCGGCATCACCAGCGCGAAGCAGCTGGAGGGGGCGAGCATCTGCGTCCTGCCCGGCTCGACCTCGGAGCTCAACCTGGCGGATTTCGCGCGGCGGGAGAAGCTGCGCATCCAGCCCCTCATCCTCTCCTCGATGGACGAGATGACGGCAGCCTACCAGGCGGGGCGGTGCGACGCGATGACGACCGATGCCTCGCAGCTTGCCGCCCTCCGTGTCTCAGCGATCCGCGATCCCGATGCGCATCTCATCCTGCCGGAGCGGATAAGCAAGGAGCCGCTCGGCCCCATGGTGCGGCATGGTGACGACCAGTGGTTCGACCTGGTCTCCTGGGTGCTGCGCGCGATGATCGAGGCCGAGGAATACGGCGTGACGCGTGCCAATGTGGATGCGATGCGGGAGAGCCAGGACCCGAACATCCAGCGCCTGCTCGGCGTCACGCCCGGCTTCGGCAAGGCGCTCGGCGTGGACGAGGCCTGGGCCTACAACGTGATCCGGCAGGTGGGGAATTACGGGGAGGTGTTCGACCGCAATCTCGGCGCCGGGTCCCCGATCGGCCTGCCGCGCGGCCTGAACGACCTGTGGACGCGCGGCGGGCTGATCTACGCGCTGCCGCTGCGGTGAGGGGAGGGGCGCCGGCCCGCCGCGCGACCTGCGGCCGCTCGCCCCGGCCAGGGAGGGCGTGACCGGGCCCGCCCGTTCAGTGCCCTTCCTCCAGCCCGGCTTCCACCGCCGCGAGCAGGCCGAGAGCCGACCAGTCGAGCCCGGCCCATCCGCGCGCCATGAGCGCCACGAGGTGATCATGGGCGAGGCTCGCGGCGGGCATGGGCACGGCGCTGCGTTCGGCTTCGGCCAGCGCGAGCCGCAGATCCTTCATGGCGAGCGGCACGGCCATTCCCGGCGGGCTGTAGCGACCCTCGACGATCTTGCCGCCATAAGCCTTGTGCACCCGGGAATCGAACAGGGAGTTCGTCAGGACTTCGTAGGCGAGGTGCCGGTCGACGCCGCCCTTGCGCAACAGGGCGAACACCTCGCCCATGCACTCCAGCGTCGTTGCGGTGAGCACGTTCGCGGCCAGCTTCACGAGGTTCGCCAATCCGGCGTCCTCGCCGATGATGAAGAGCCGCTGCCCGAGGCGCTCGAGCAAGGGGCGGACCGTGTCCAGTGCCGGCCCTGCGCCGGCCGCCAGCACGAAGAGCTGCCGTGCCCGCGCGAAGTCCGGATTCCCCAGCACCGGTGCGGCGACGTAGCCCTGGCGATGGCGCGCATGCTCCTCGGCCACGCGACGGGACATGTCCGGGCTGACCGTGCTCATGGAGATGTGCACCGCACCCGGCTGCAGGGTCGCTGCCAGGCCCTCGGGACCCAGCGCAACCGCCACGAGCGCGGCGTCGTCGGGAAGCGAGGTCACCACCACGTCGCAATCGGCGAGATCGCGGAGTTCCGTCACCGCGCGAGCGCCGGTCAAGGCCGCCATGCGCCTGGGGTCCCGGTCATGGACGGACACCTGATGGCCGTCTTCCATGAGGTTGACGGCGAAAGCGTGTCCCATCCGGCCCAGGCCGACCACACCGGTACGCCTGACGCCGGAACCGGCAGGTCCGTTCCGGCCGGCACTGTGCGGCCTCGCCGCATCCTCGGTCGAGCGGCTCATCCGGGCCCCCTTTCAGGTACAGCGGTGCGGGCAGCTCTTCCATGGTCCGAGCGCGACGCTCCCGCGGGTGCCGGGCCTATGCCGGACCGTGGTCGGAGATGAAGCCGGCGAGGCGGATCGCCGCCGTCACCGCGGTCTCCAGGATATCCGAACGGCGCTCGCGTCAGTGGTGGCAACGAAGCAGGCGTCGCCAAGCCACGGCAGCCAGGCGACGCAGGTCGCCAGGCTCATCGTCGGGAAGAGGCAGAAAACAATGTAGCCGAGGTGCATCGTCTCGCTCCTTGTTGGCACATCATCCGCGGCCGGGCACACCGCGACGTCATGCGGGATGTCCTGGACCGCGCGGCACCAGCCGGTGTGGGCCTGCTCCTCGGCCGCGAGGATTCCGCAGCGGGCGAGGTCCATGACGACCCCCGTGTCGCTGCAATCGGCGTCGCTGCAGTCGGCGTCGCTGCAATCGGCCGCCGGGCCATCCTCCTCGGTCACCAAGTTCCGCATGGGCTTCTCCACGCAGAGCGGGCGCACCCGCGCCGGCACATGGCTGATGCCGCGGTCGGAGTCCTCGCCATCCATCCAGGTGCCGCAAGCGCGACGGCGACCGGCCAAAGACATCACATGGACGGCGCAAGCGTCAGGACTTCCAGGAACAGGTATAGCGGCGCGGACCCGCCCGGAATATTGGGCGAGAGGACGGATGGGGCACCATTAAGGAAGAGGTACCCTATACCCGCGTGCAATATCGGCCCGGCAGGGCCTGGGCTTCGCCGGGGGGCGGCGAGGGGCGCGCCCCCGCAGGCGGCTCAGAACTTCTCCACCCAGGGCCTGACCTCGATCTCCCAGGCCCAGGCGCTGCGGTGCTGGCGGATCAGGTGCAGGTAGGTCTCGGCGATCGCGTCGGGGTCGAGCATCGTGTCCTCCCCCGTCTCCGGCCGGCGTGCGCTGCGGATGCCGCCATCCACCACGATGTGGGCGATGTGGATGCCCTTCGGGTGCAGCTCCCGCGCCATGGACTGCGCCAGGCCGCGCAGCGCGAATTTGCCCATCGCGAAGGGTGCTGATTGCGGGTAGCCCTTCACGCCCGCACTCGCCCCGGTCAGCAGGATGGTCCCCCTGCCCTTCGCCAGCATCCGCCGCGCCGCCTGCTGCGCGGCGAGGAAGCCGCCGAAGGCGGAGACCAAAAGGCTCTTCCTGACCTCCTCGGGGTCGAGCTCGGCGAGCGGGCCGCGGGTGCGGTAGCTGGCGTTGTAGACCACAACCTCCGCGTCGCCGGCCTTCTCGAAGAGCGCTGCGACCTGCGCGGGGTCGGTGGCGTCGCAGGCATAGGCGGTCGCGCCTGTCTCCCGGCACAGCGCGTCCAGCTTCTGCGTGTTGCGGGCGGCGAGCGCGACGCCGTAACCCTCCCGCTTCAGCAGGCGGGCGAGCGAGGCCGAGAGTCCGTCGCCGGCGCCAATGATCAGGGCATTGGGCATGGGTCACCTCCGCATGGCGGGGTCAGCCTAGCCCGATGCGGCGGTGCCGGCCCCCCGCGGCGCGCGGGGCGGTGCCGCGCGCCGCGGGGGGCTCGGTCTCAGGGTGGCCGCTCGAGGTCCTCGAGCTCGGCGAGCGCTGTCTCGGTCCGCTCGAGGTAATGGCGATGTGGTCGACCAGTGGCGCTCGCGCGGCGGCGCTACTCCGCCGCCGAGGCCACCGGCTGCAGCGGCCCGCCGGCGACCCGCGTGCGCTGCTTCTCCGCCTTCTTCTGCGCCTTGCGCTCCTCGCGGAGGCGGGCCTTGGCATCGGCAGGCTCCTCGGCGGCCGCCTCCGGCACCAAAGCGGCGGCGCGCTCGGCGATCTTCTGCTCGCGCCGCTGCGCTTTGCTGTCCTTCCACTTCTGGAAGCGGGCGCGCTCGCGCTCCTCGCGGCGGGCGATGGCGGTGTCCGCCGTGGTCGGCTCCAGCCCGTGGCGGGCGAGCAGCGCCTCGATCTCGCCCTCGGGCACCGGCGCCGGGTCGAGCAGCCGGCCGACCACCGGGGTCAGCGCGCCGGCGATGCGCATCACCTGCGCCACCTCATGGCCGCCATCGTCGAGGCAGACCAGGTGGGCCTGCGGCGGCCGGGCGCGCGCGAAGCTGGCGATGTGCGCCTGGTCCTGGCGCTTGCCGATACCGAAGAACAGCCAGTAGTCCACCGCGTCGGAGGGCTGGTCGAAGGCGTGGCCGATGACGTGCTCGGCGATCGCCTCGCGGAACTGGGCCCAGCGCTTCTCCTCGCGCGGCATGAATTTCGGGTTGACCGAGAATTGCGGGGAGAAGGCGATGGCACGCCGGCAGTTCGCCAGCAGCGGCGCGAAGTAGATCGCGGCAAAGCCGCCCATGCTGTTGCCGAGGGTGGTCACCCGGTCCACGCCCTGCAACTCCGGCGCGAGGGTCTGCAGGATACGGTCCTGTACCGCATTCATCCAACTGCGCCGCTTGTCCATGACGAAGATGAGGGTGGCGTCACCCGCCTCGCCGGCCGAGCGGCCGAACTCCTCGCGCTGGACCTCCCCGAGCCCGCCCATGTTCAGTCCAACGCCAGAGAAGGACACGACGCAGCGGTCCGTCCTTCCCGGCCGCCGAGTAATCCTCAGGTCACCGTCATCCACCAGGATGTCGAGACTTGTCCTGTGATCGGGAGTCGCCTGGCTCATATTCTCCCCTTCAGGGCAAAGGTTGCGATACGAGAAGGGGCAGGCGCGCCGCTCCAGTGGAGGGACTTGATGGTTCGCGCGCGCATTACCGCGGGTCAAGAGAAACCTTAAGTTGAGATAATGCTCGCGAGTTTGGGAAACCTACACGCAACGGTTGTGGATGGCGCGCGCCGATCCGCAAGCTTGTTCCCCGCCCGGCGCGCCGGTAGACCGCTTGGCTGCAGCGCAGCATGCGGGAGCCCTCATGTCCGTCGGCATGTTCTTCGAGGACCTCGCGGTCGGCCTCACGGCCAGCTTCGGCAAGACCATCACGGAGGCCGACATCGTCCTGTTCGCCGCCGTCACCGGCGACACCAACCCGATGCACCTGAACGAGGAATATGCGCGGGAGGGCATCTTCAAGGCGCGCATCGCCCACGGCATGCTGGCCGCCGGGCTGATCACCAAGGTCCTCGGCACCCAGCTGCCGGGGCCGGGGACGATCTACCTCTCCCAGACCCTGAAGTTCCGCCGGCCGGTGCATATCGGCGATACGGTGACGGCGCGCGTCGAGGTGACGGCGCTGCATCCGGAACGGCACCGGGCCACGCTCAGCACCGTCTGCACCGTGGGCGGCCAGCCGGTGATGGAGGGCGAGGCCTATGTCTCCGTCCCCGCCCGCGACGGCCGCCACGGGTGACCCTGCCGCGCATCCTGGATGACTGGCGCCGCGTGCCGGCGGAAGCGCGCGGCGCGACGGTCGCGCTCGGCAACATGGATGGCGTGCATCTCGGCCACCGCGCCGTGCTGCGCGCGGCCCATGCGGCGCGGCCGCAGGCGCCGCTCGCCGTGCTGACCTTCGAGCCGCATCCGCGCGAGCATTTCCGCCCCGACGACCCGCCCTTCCGCCTGACCCTGCTGCCGGAGAAGGCAGCGGCGCTGGGCGCGGCCGGCGCCACGCTGCTCTACGCCATCCGCTTCGATGCGGAATTCGCGGCCATGCCGGCCGAGGCCTTCGTGGAGGAGGTGCTGCACCGGGCGCTCGGCGCGCAGCATCTCTCATGCGGCGCGGACTTCGCCTTCGGGCATCGGCGCGGCGGCGATGCCACGGTGCTGGCGCGGCTTGCCGAGGCACGCGGCATCGGGCTTTCGGTGGTGCCGCCCGTGGCCGACGCGCAGGGGCCGATTTCCTCCACGCGCATCCGCCGTGCGCTGCAGGATGGCTATCCGGAGCCGGCGACGGCGATGCTCGGCCGGCCCTGGGAGATCACCGGCGAGGTGGTGCATGGTGACAAGCTGGGGCGGGAGCTTGGCTGGCCGACCGCCAATCTCTGGCTCGGGCGGCACCTGGAGCCGGCGCGCGGCGTCTATGCGGTGACGATCGGCCTGCCGGAGGGGCGGGAGGCCAAGGGGGTGGCGAATATCGGCCGCCGGCCGACGCTGGGCGGTGATCCGAAGACGCGGCTCGAGGTGCACCTCTTCGACTTCGCGGGCGATCTGTATGGCCAGCGGATCGCCGTGCGGCTGCTGCACTATCTGCGGCCGGATGCGGCGTTCGACGGCCTGGCGGCGCTGCAGGCGGCGATCGCGGCGGATGCGGAGGAGGCGCGGCGGATGTTGGGGTAGGTTGCCCGCCCCCGCGTGCCGGGTCAGGCGGCCGGCGCGCCGTCCCGCAGCAGCGCCGCGATGCGCGCCTGCAGCTGCGCCCCCGTCACCGGCTTGCGCAGCACGCCCATCCCCGTCGCAACCGCCGACAGCGCGACGGGGGCATCCTCGGCATGGCCGGTCAGCAGGATCGCCGGCAGCGCCGGCTGCCGCCGCTGCGCCTCCCGGATCAGGCTGAGGCCGTCCATCCCCGGCATGGAGAGGTCGGAGACCAGCAGATGCACCGAGGAGCCGCCGGCGAGCAGCGCCAGCGCCGCCTCGGCATCGCAGACGGCGGAGACAGCGTAGCCCACCGCCTCCAGCTCCGCCGCGAGCGTGCCGCGCACCAGCGGGTCGTCCTCCACCAGCAGCAGCCGGGCCGGCCGGCGGGGCGCCTGCACCAGGCCGGGCTCCGCCGCCGTCGCCGGCACCGCCGCCGCCACCGGCAGCCAGAGCGCGACGGTGGTGCCCTGGCCCGGCCGGCTCTCGATGCGAAAGCCGCCATTCGACTGCTCCGCGAAGCCGCGCGCCATGGCGAGGCCGAGCCCGGTCCCCTTGCCGACCGGCTTGGTGGTGAAGAAGGGCTCGGAGGCGCGGGCGAGCGTCGCCGCGTCCATCCCCGTCCCGGAATCCGTCACCTGGATGCAGACCCGGGGCGGCACTCCCGCCCGCTGCTCCGGCGCCGCGACGAAGCGCAGCACGCCGCCCTGCGGCATCGCGTCCCGCGCATTGGTGGCCAGGTTGACCAGCACCGTCTCCAGCTGGCCGCGATCGGCGAGGATGGGTGGCAGCCTCGGCGCGACGTCGAGCTCCACCGCGATCCCGGCGCCCAGCGTGTGCACCAGCACCTCGCGCAGCTCGCGGAACAGCGCGGCGATGTCCACGGCCTCCGCCCGCAGCGCGTCGCGCCGTGAGAAGGCGAGCAGCCGCCGTGTCACCGAGGCGCCGCGCCCGGTCGCCTCCAGCCCCATCTGGGCGAGCCGCGCCACGCCCTGCGGGTCCTCCGGCCGCCGCGCGATCAGCGCCAGCGCGCCCTGCACCGCCTGCAGCACGTTGTTGAAGTCGTGCGCGATGCCGCCGGCGAGCTGGCCGAGCGCCTCCATCCGCTCGGCCTGGGCGAGGCGGCGCTGCGCCGCCTCCCGCGCCGCCACCTCCTCCCGCACGCGGCTTTCCAGCTCCTCGTTCAGCCGGCGGAGATCCTCCTCGATCCGCCGGCGCTCGGTGACGTCCATCACCGTCCCGATCACCCGCTGCGGCCGGCCCTCGGCGTCGCGCAGCACCTCGGCGCGGCTCGCCAAGCGGCGCTCCTCCCCGTCATCCTCGCGGAAAATGCGGTAGGTGGTGTCGTAGGGCGCGCCGGCGAGCGCGGCCGCCAGCCCGGCGACCACGCGGGCGCGGTCCTCCGGGTGGATGCGGGCGCGCCAGGCGAACAACGTGTCCACGGCCTGCCCGGGCGGCAGGCCATGGATGCGCGTGTACTCCTCGGAGACGATGGCGGAGCCGCCCGGCAGCCGCCAGTCGAAGCTGCCGAGGCCGGCGGCGCGCTGGGCGAGCCGGAGCCGCGTCTCGCTGTCGCGCAGCGCCTCCTCGGTCCGCCGCCGCTCCGTCAGGTCGAGGGTGATGCCGAGCATGCGCACCGGCCGGCCCTCGGCATCCACCACGGTGTTGCCGCGGCCGAGGATCCAGGCCGGCTCGCCGCCCGGACGCAGCACGCGGAATTCGAAGCTGAAAGGCCCGGGGCGGGACGCCGCCTCCCGCATCGCCGCGACCACCGCCGGGCGGTCCTCGGGGTGCAGCACCTCCAGCCAGGCGGCGTGGAGGTCGGGCGTTTCGGGCGGCAGGCCGAACAGGCGGAACATCTCCGGCGACCAGCGGATCGCGTTGCGCTCCAGGTCCCAGTCCCAGGTGCCAGTGCCGGCCGCCTCGCTCGCCAGACGCAGCAGATCCTCGCTCCGCCGCAGCGCGCGCTCCGCCGCGACGCGGTCCTCGATGTCACGCCAGAACACCGAGACGCCATGCGGCCCCGGATAGATGCTCGCGGCGATCCAGCGGCCGAGCGCCGGCGAGCGGAGCTCCACCGTGCGCGCCCGCCCCTCGGCGACCGCCTCGCGCAGCGCCTGCTCGCTCGCCGAACCGAGCAGGGAGGGGAAGACGTCCCAGAGCCTGCGGCCGAGCACCTCCTCCGCGCTGCGGCCCCAGCGCTCCAGCGCCCGGCGGTTGGCGTAGACCAGCCGCCACTCCTCGTCGGCGGCGTAGAACGCGTCGCCGATGCTCTCCAGGATTGTCCGGGCGTCGGGCGACAGCGGATGGGCCGCCGCCGGCGCCTTGCTCGGCCGTGCCATGCCAGGCGTCGCTCCGTCTCGCGCCGCGGCACCCTAGCGGCGGGCCGGGCCACGGCCCATCACGTTCCCGCGTTCGAAACGGTGCGTTTCACGACGCGCGCAGCAGCGTTGCAAGCTGGTCAGCGAGCAGGCCGAGCGCCTCGCTCATCGCCGCCACGAGATCGTCCGTCGTCGGGCCCCGTGCCATGGCATCCACCGTGATGCCGCGGTCGCGCCTGCCGCGCCCGGTGCGCAGTCCGGCCTGCGCGTCGAGTGTGACGCGCCCGCCCGCGTCCGCGTCGAAACGTTGCAGGTCGAGCACCAGCGTCGCCGGGGCGCTGTCGCCGAGGCCGCTGCCCTCCGTGTAGACGCCCGTCCCTGGCAGGCGCTGGCCGAGATCCTCGGCGAGCACGCGGGCCACCATGTCCGCGAAGGGCGCCGCCCACACCGCGCCGGGCACCATGTCCAGCCGATAGGGCCCGGTGGCCCGCATGATCTCCGGCCGGTCGAGATAGGCGGGCAGACCGGGTCTGCGCAGCGCGACGCCGCGCGGCCCGCCGGGGCGCGGCGTGCCGGGCACCGGTGCCAGGGTGAAATAGGTGGGGCTCGGCGACCTTGCGCATCCGGTGCCGAGCAGCGCGAGCAGCAGGGTGCGGCGGCCGCCCGGGCTCATTGCGGGCTGGCGCGGCCGCGGATCAGCGCCTCCGGGTGGCGGGTCAGGAAATCGGCCAGCAGCCGGACCGCCCGCAACGCGTCATCCGCCTCCTGCAGGGTGCGCTGGGCGTCCAGGCGGAAGGCGCTGTCGGCGCCGTAGCCGCGGTTGAGCGAGTTGATCAGCCGCGTCGCATCGGCGAGCGTCGCCTGCAGCGTCGCCAGCGTCCGCGGCAGCTCCGCCAGCGCCGGGCGCATGTCGCGCTGCGCGTCGCGCAGCGTGTCCTCCGCGGCTGTGAGGGTGCGCACCAGCTGCCGGCCGATCTCGTCGAGCGGCAGCGCGTTCAGCTTGGCGCCGAGTGCCGCGATGGTGTCAGCGAGGTCGCCGGGGCCGGGCGCCGCGGGCACCACCAGCACCTCGCCCTCCCGGCCGAGTTCCGCGGGTGGTGCGTTGGGGACGAATTCCAGCGAGAGCAGCTGCTGCCCGGTGATCAGGTTGGCGCTGCGCGGCGCGGCCCGCAGCCCGGCGGCGACGAGTTTCGCATCGGCGTCCGGCACCGCGCCCCCGGGCGGCGGGCCGCGGCCAAACACGCGTTCCGGCTGCACCTGGAAGCGCACCCGGACTCTCGGCCGCACGCCCGCCGCGACATCGGGCGTGAGCCCGACATCCGTGACGGTGCCCACGCGGATGCCGAGCATCTCGACCGGCGCGCCGGGGCCGAGGCCGCGCGCCTCGGTGTCGAGGTAGGTGACGGCGGCGATGCTCTCCCGGTAGGTGGCGCCGCGCGCCTCCTCCTCGGACTTGTAGAGGGTGAAGCCTTCCTTCTCCCCATCCTCCGCGGCGGGCCCGGCGCCGCCGAAATCGGCAAAGGCGATGCCGCCGGTGAACAAGGCCCGCACCGATTCGATCTGCAGCCCGATCCCCTGGGGGCCGAAGTTGAGTTGCACGCCGGAGGCGCTCCAGAACCGCGTCTCCGGCCCGATCAGCGCATCCTGCGGGGCGCGGATGAAGGCGCTGACGATGACCGGGCCGCGGCCGTCCTTCGGCAGCTCGTAGCCCAGCACCTCCCCTACCTCCGCGTCGCGGAAGAGGACCGGCGAGCCGGTGCCGAGCGTGCCGAGCCGCTCCGCCCTGAGCCGCACGGTCCGCCCCGGCACGCCGGAGCGGACGGCGGGCGGCTCCTCGAGCGCGATGAAGTGGCGCTGCGGCCTGCCGCCCGCGCCGCCCGGGTCGAGCTCGATATAGGGGCCGGAGACCAGGGTCTCGAGCCCGGAGATGGCGCGCAGCGTCAGGCGCGGCAGCACCACCCAGAAGCGCGCATGGTCGGTCAGGACCGGCTCGGCCTCCCGCGTCATGCGGATGGAGGCGATGGCGTGGGTGAGGTCGTCCGACAGCCTGACCGATTCCACCGTGCCGAGCGGCACCGCCTTGTGGCGCACCTGGGTCTGGCCGGGCGTCAGGCCCTGCGCCGAGGAGAGCTCGAGCGTGATCAGCGGGCCGCGATTGGCCAGCGTCTGCCAGCCGAGCCAGCCGGCGATCGCGGCGGCGATCAGCGGGACCAGCCAGATCGCGGAGAAGCGCCCGCGCGGCTCGACCCGCGCCTCCGGCGGGAGCGGCGGCTCGCTCATCGCCGTGCCGCGTCCCACATCAGCCGCGGGTCGAAGCTCGCGCTGGCCAGCATGGTCAGCACGACGACGCTGCCGAAGCAGAGCGCGCCGGTGCCGGGGACGATGCGCGCGAGGAGTTCCGCCTGCACCAGGGCGACCAGCGTCGACAGCATGAAGATGTCGATCATGGACCAGCGGCCGATGAACTCGATGAAGCGGTAGAGCCGCGTCAGGGTCAGCGGCGGCCGGCGCGGCCCGCGCCGCGCCGCGCGGAGCATGAGGACGATGGCGACCAGCTTGAACACGGGCACCGCGATGCTCGCCACGAGGACCAGGGCGGCGAGCGGCCACATCCCCGCCTCCAGCAGCTCCTGCACCCCGCCCAGGATGGTCGGCGCCTCGGTGCGGCCGAGCCGGGTGATGTGCATCACCGGATAGAGATTGGCCGGCAGGTAGAGCATGGCGGCGGCGGCGGTCAGCGCCGAAGTCCGCGTGACGCTGGCGGGCTTGCGCGGCCAGAGCGGGGCATCGCAGCGCGGGCAGGACGTGCCGGGCGCGGCCCGGGTGACCAGGCCGCAGGCCGGGCAGGGGATGCCGGGGAAGTGCGCCGTCGCTTCCGGATCGAAGGCGTGCCAGATCGCGGGCTCGTCCATGCTGGCATCGGAGGCCAGCATGGCGAGCATAAAGGCGGCGGTCGCCCAGAGCGCGGGACCCGGCGTCACCTCGGCCAGCGCCATGAGCCGCGAATAGGCGACGCCGAGGCCGAGCATGAACACCTCCGGCATCGCCCAGCGGCGGATCGCCGCCTGCCAGCGGTAGAGGCGGCGCAACCATCGCCCCCGGTGGCCGAGATGGAGCCCGGCCAGCACGGTGGTCAGCATCAGCAGCCGGACGGGCGGCAGCAGCAGCACCGTCGCCGCCACCACCAGGGCGAGCTCCCACCAGCCCTCGCTCTGCAGCGCGGCCGGCAGGGCGGCAAGCGTCGCCTCCCGCACTCGCCCGTACAGGTCGAGGTCGAGCAGCGGCAGGGTGGCGGCGACGCTGAACAGGGCGAGGCCGGCGAGTGCGAAGGCCAGCGGTCGGCGCAGCGGGTCCGCGCGCCGGCGGCGCAGCACGGCGCCGCAGCGGGTGCAGGCGGCGGTGGTGCCAGGGGCGGGCAGCGGCGGCAGGCGCTGGATCAGCCCGCAATCCGGGCAGCCGGCGAGGCCCTGCGGCGGCAGATCAAGGGGCATCCGGCTGCAACGGTAACGGGCGGGTTCCGTTCCAGCCAGCGGGCGGTGTCATACCGGCGTGCGTTCGTGTTGACACCTACACAAATGGCCTCAGGCGCCGGCGCGGCCTGCGGCCGCTTGGCCGCGCGGCATTTGCCGCGGCGGCCATTCGGCGCTCAGCCTGCTTCGCAAGCCGCAAGTCAGGACTTATGTGCCGGCCCGACGGGGCGGCCGGGGGTCAGCCCTTGCCCGGCTCCGCGGCATGCACCAGCTCCGGCGGCTCGACCGGCGGCAGGGTGATGGCCTGGTCCGGGCTGGGCCGGCGGCGGCGGGGCGGGGCTTCGATGCGCTGCGGTCGGCCGGTCAGCAGCACCTGTTCCAGCGCCGCCAGGACGCGGACATCGGCCAAGCCCTCCTCGCCGTCCGGTTCGGGCTCGCGGCCCTGCAGCAGGCAGTCGGAGAAGTACTTCAGCTCGCCGCCGAACTGGTCGGTCTCCGGGAATTCCCGCTCCTGCGTCCGGCCGCCGAGCGTCAGCCGGTGCCGCAGGCCGTGGCCGAAGGTGAAGCCGGGCGCGACCTCGAGGTCGCCCCTGGTGCCGATGACGCGGTACTGGTCCACGCTCTCGGCCGCGTAGCTGACGGTGAACTGGGCGATCCGCTCCTCCGGGAAGCGGAGCACGACGGAGACCGTGTCCTCGAAGTTGAAGCCGAGGCCGGGGGTGCGGATGCCGACCGCATGCGCCTCGACGGGCTCGGCGGCGAAGAGGTTGCGCACGGCGTTGATCGGGTAGGGGCCCATATCGGTGACCGGGCCTGCCCAGTAGCCGTGCTGGGCGCGGTGGTTCGTCGGCGCGACATGCTGCGAGAAGGCCGAGGAGAAGATGCGCGGGTCGCCGAGCTCGCGCGACTGCACGAGGCGGATCGCCTCCAGCGTCGCCGGCTCGAAGTGCAGGCGGTAGGCGATCATCAGCGCGGCGCCGGAGCGGCGGGAGGCGGCGATGATCGCCTCGCAATCCTCGACCGTGGTCGCCATCGGCTTCTCGAGCAGCACGGCGAGCCCGGCCTCGAGCGCCGGGACGCTGTGCTGCCGGTGCAGCCAGTTCGGCGTCGCGACGTAGAGCGCGTCCACGATGTCGGAATCGATGAGGCGCTGGAGCTCGTCGTATTTGAAGAGGTGGCGGATGCCGTAGCGCTCGCCGAGGGCGCGCGCCTTGGCGGGATCGCCGGTGACGAGGGCGGTGAGTTCGGAATTGCCGGTATGGGCGGCGGCGGGCATCAGCGCGGCCTGGGAGATCCAGCCGGCGCCGACGACGCCGTAGCGCACCTTCGGGCCCTTGATGCGGCGTGCGGGCATTGCGGTTTCTCCGTCGCTGCGGCTGACGGGCGTTCAACCGGCGCGGGTGGCGGGGGTTCCGGCCGGGAGTCTTCCAGCCGGACCCGGGCAAGCGCCAATGAGAAAGGATCAAAAAAACTAGGCCGGCAAAGATGACTGCCGTGGCGCGCTGAGGGAGCTGTCATCGGTGGCTCCTGG
>DASQVL010000654.1:0-3167 GCA_035640795.1 Crenalkalicoccus sp.
TCTCGGCGAGCAGCACGCGGCAGAGCACCGGGCCGACGCCGGGGACCGAGGCGAGCAGGTCGGCCGCCGCCTGCCAGGCCGGGCTCTGGCGGAGGCGGGCGTCGATGTCGGCGTCGGTGGCGGTGAGTTCGGCCTGCAGCCAGGCGAGGTGGCGCTCGATGCGCCGCGCCAGCCTCGGCGCGGTGACGCGGCGGCGGCGGTTGGCCTCGGCGACGAGCCTGCCGATCAGCTGGCGGCGCCTGGCCACCAGTTCGGCGAGGGCGGCGCGCTCGGCCTCGGGCAGCGGCCGGGCGTTGGGCCGGATGCGCTCGGCGAAGCGGGCGATGACCGCGGCGTCGAGGGCATCGGTTTTGGCGAGCCGGCCGAGGGCGCGGGCGAAGTCGCGGATCTGCCGCGGGTTGACGACCGCGAGCGGCAGGCCGGCGCCGGCCAGCGCGGCGGCGACGGTGGGGGGGTCTTGGGGGGGAGGAAGTTCCCTTCCTCCCCCCCAAGGGCAACCTAACGCACCACCGGCCCCCCCAGCAGCCGCGCCGCATGGCTCACCCGCCGGCGGCCGTGCAGCCGCCCGCTCGGCGCCTCCCCCGTATGGCGGTTGTCATGCACCACCCCGCCGCCCGCCCCGTCACTCCGCAGCAGCAGGAAGTGGTCGGTGACGCGCAGCAGGTACCAGCCCGCGGCCAGCCCCCCGCGCAGCAGGTCGAGCAGCGTGATCCGCGGGGGCACCTCCACCGCCTCGTGCCGGATCCCGTGCCGCGCCAGGCCGGCCAGCAGGTCCCGCCAGTAGGCGGTGACCACCGGTCCGGATGCCGGATACCAGTCCGGCGCCACCTCGCGCAGCAGGGCGCAGGCCGCCTCATAGGAAAGCCCCGCGGCCAGGGCCAGGGCTGCCGGTCCGCACCAGGGCGCCAGCCCGTCATTCTCCGCCGCGAGGTCGAGATGGCTGCGGAGCGCCGGTCCGGCCGGTTGGGCCAACGGCACCACGCCACCAGGCGGGCCGAGGAAGCCGCCGGCCTGATCCGCACCTGCCATGCTGAGATCCCATGCAACCGGCGTGCGAGACCGTCGCCGCCGCCGATGCTCGCAGGATCGCGATGGTTCACAATGTCGTCAATCTACGATTGCAGCCCGGCCCAGGATCCGGTGCCGGGTATGGCTGCCGCGCTGCAGCAAGGGCTCCGGCTGGGCTGCGCCCTGGCAGCGCGCACCGCCGCCCGGTCAGCGCAGCAGCACGCCGTGCTGCCGCAGGAAGTCCAGCAGCGCCAGCAGCGGCAGGCCGAGGATCGCCGCGTGCTCCCCCTCCACCGCGCGGAACAGCTGCACCCCCGGCCCCTCCAGCCGGTAGGCGCCGACCGAGGCGAGCACCCGTTCCCCCTCGGCGGCCAGGTAGGCGTCCAGGAACGCCTCGGAGAAGTCGCGCATGACGAGGCGTGGCCGCGCGACATGGCGCCAGGCGGGCTCGCCGCCGCGCCAGCAGGCCACCGCCGTCACCAGCTCATGCGCCCGGCCGCGCAGCGCGAGCAGCTGGGCGCGCGCCGCTTCCAGGTCGGGCGGCTTGTCGAACCAATGATCGTCACAGACCAGCATCTGGTCGGCGCCGATCACCAGCGCCTCCGGCCGCCGGCCCGAAAGCCGCGCCGCCTTGGCATCCGCCAGCATCAGCGCGGTGTCGGCGGCGGAGAGGCCCTCGGCGCGCCCCGCCTGCTTGATCGCCGACTCGTCCACCGCGGCGGGCACGCGCTCCACGGCCAGCCCCGCTGCCTCCAGCACCGCGGCGCGCGCGGCGGAGGCGGAGGCGAGGAGCAGCGGTGGCCCAGGGGCCTGCATCCCTGGGGGCTGCATCGCCGGCGCCTGCATCACGTGCGGCCGAGCACGGCGGCGGCGGGATCGGCCGGCTGTGCCTCCGTGGCACGGCCGCGCCGGGCGTGCCAGGCGTCCATCAGCTGCAGCACCGTCGCCGCCGTCTCCTCGATGCTGCGGCGCGTCACGTCGATCACCGGCCAGCCGCGCTGGGTGCAGATGCGGCGCGCCGCCAGGATCTCCGCCTTCACGCTCTCCGGGTCGATATAGTCATTGCTGTCCTGCCGCACGCCGGCGGCGCCGATCAGCCGCAGCCGGTGGCGGCGGATGTCGATCAGCGCATGGGTGTCGATGGTGAGCCCCACCACCGGGCAGGGCGGGTCGTCGAGCTCATGCGGCAGGGTGGCGCCGGGCACGATCGGGACATTCGCCGCCTTGATGCCGCGATTCGCCAGGTAGAAGCAGGTGGGCGTCTTGGAGGAGCGCGAGACGCCGACGAGCACCACATCGGCCTCGGCGATCCCCGCCGTGCCCTGGCCGTCATCATGCGCCAGCACGAAGTGCATGGCGTCGATCCGGCGGAAGTAGTCGGCATCCATCACGTGCTGCGCCGCCCGCTTCTCCTTGGCCCGCGCGCCGATCTGGCCCTGCAGCAACTCGACCATCTGGTCGAGGACGGAGAGGCAGGGCACGCCGAGGCGGTCGCACTCCTCCTCCAGCGCAAGGCGCAGGCTGCGGTCCACCAGCGTGAACAGCACCGGCCCCGGCTCGTGGCGCAGCCCCTCCAACACCCGGTCGAGCTGGAGGCGGGAGCGGATGAGACTCCAACGGTGGTGGATGACGTGGTGGTCCTCGAACCGCGCCAGCGTCGCCCGCACCATGGAGTTCAGCGTCTCTCCCGTGCTGTCGGAGACGAGATGCAGGTTGATGGCACGCTGCGACATGGCCGGGGGAGGATAGCGTGGATGGCGGGGAATGACGGGGAAATCTGCCGCGCGCGGCACCGGGCCGGGGGATGACCGCGCCGCCATGCGCAGGCGGCGGCACGGGGGGCGAAGCGCCGGCGCTGACGGCCCGCTGCGGGGACGGAACGGAAGAGTGGGCCGCGGCCAGGCGCTTGCGCGCCGATCCTCGCGTGGACGGCATTGTGGACGAGCGGCGCCGGCGATGGCTCCCCGCGATCCACAGCGCCCATCACCTCTCCTCCCTATCTCGAATCCTGTTTTCTTGCGAAGAGTCGGCGATGCCGAGCGACAAGCCCCTGCTGCGCGTCCTGGGTGGGGAGGCCCTGTGGCCGCCACCCTTCTGGCTGATGCGCCAGGCCGGGCGGTACCTGCCCGAATACCGCGAAGTGCGCGCCCGGGCGGGCG
>DASQVL010000655.1:0-16977 GCA_035640795.1 Crenalkalicoccus sp.
GTCGGCCAGCGCCAGGATGGCGGCGGCGAGCAGGGCGGCGTTGACCGCCCCGGCGCGGCCAATGGCCAGCGTGCCGACCGGCACCCCGGCCGGCATCTGGACGATGGAGAGCAGACTGTCCATGCCGCGCAGTGCCTGGCCTTCGACCGGGACGCCGAGCACCGGCAGCGGCGTCATCGCCGCCGCCATGCCGGGCAGGTGCGCCGAGCCGCCCGCGCCGGCGATCAGCACGCGGAGGCCGCGCGCGGCGGCGCCGCTGGCATAGGCATAGAGTCGGTCCGGGGTGCGGTGGGCGGAGACCACGCGGGCCTCGTGCGGCACGCCGAGGCCGGCCAGCGTTTCCGCCGCGGGGCGCATGGTCTCCCAGTCCGACCGGCTGCCCATGACGATGCCGACCAGCGGCACGGCCTCCCCCGGCAAGTCAGGCGATGATGTCGGGGACAATCCGGCTCTCCAGCCAGCTGATCTCGTCCTTGAGCTTCAGCTTGCGCTTCTTCAGGCGCTGGACCTGCAACTGATCGGCCAGCTGGCTTTCCAGGCGAGCGATGACAGTATCCAGGTCGCGATGCTCGCTGCGGAGCTCGTGCAGGCGACGCAGCAGCGATTCGCGGTCCTCGAGCATGGCCTCAGCGCGCTTGCGGGGGGCGAAACGGGGCGTGCAACCCGGATCGCCGCGCCATTACCATGCCGGCGCGCGGACGCAACAGCGGGGCCCGCCCCGCTCGCGCGGCCGTTGCGCGGTCCTTGAGGAGATCTTGGATGAGCGAAATGCCGAGGCTTCGGGCGCTCGAGGAGCGCCATGCGGTGCTGGAGCGGCAGATCACGCAGGAAGATGCGCGGCCGCGCCCCGACGAGGACGCGCTGCACCGGCTCAAGCTGGAGAAGCTTCGGGTGAAAGAGGAGATTGAACGGTTGCGCCGGGCGGGGTGATCGGGCCGTGCTCCGGGTTCCCGGCGAAGATGCCGTGCATCTTCGCCGGGTCCCGGGTCGCCGCGGTCACGCGCAAGCTGGCGTCAACCTGCGCCAAACCCTCAGTAAGCCGCACCCTCCGCCGGCTCGGCCGGCGGCGCCAGGTTCGGCGACCGCTCGCCCGCCGCCGCCAGCGCGGCATTCAGATCCGACTGGGTGCAGAGCCCGAGGATCACCGGATCGCGCGGCTTGATGTTCGCGCTGTTCCAGTGCGTCCGGTCGCGCACCTTTGCGATCGTCTCCTTGGTGGTGCCCAGCAGCTTCGCGACCTGCTGCTCGGAGAGCTGCGGGTGGTGGCGCAGCACCCAGGCGATGGCGTCCGGCCGGTCGTTGCGCTTGGAGACGGGGGTGTACTTGGCGCCGCGCTGGCGGGACTTCGGCACCGGCAGCGCCGCCTCGGCCAGCACCAGCCGGGAAGCGGGATCGGCCTCACAGCGCGCGATCTCCTCCCGCGTCACTTGGCCGTTCTGCACCGGGTCGTAGCCGATGATGCCCTGCGCCACCTCGCCATCGGCGATGGCCTGCACCTCCAGCGGGTGCATGCCGACGAAGTCGGCGATCTGTTCGAAGGTCAGGGAGGTCTTGTCGATCAGCCACACGGCGGTGGCCTTCGGCATGAGGGGCTGCGGCATGGGGAAAACCTTTGGCGGGGAAGCCGGACGGCGCCGGACTCGCCGCTTGACAGGCAGGATATAGAGAGGGGGTCGGCCGCGGTCAAAGACCGTTGGCGTAGGGAGACGAGCGATGGAGGAAGAGGATCGGCCCCGCCCACCGGCGCGCTTCACGCCGCCGGCAAGCCTGGATGGCTGGGGGGTGGAGGAGCTCCGCGCCTATGTCACGGCGCTCACCGCCGAGATCGCCCGCGCCGAGGCGGCGATCGCCGCCCGCCAGGGCCAGCGCAGCGCGGCGGAGGCGCTGTTCCGCCAGCCTTGATCGCGGCCCCGGATGTGAAAAGGGCCGGCGCTGGCGCGCCGGCCCCCATTTCCGCACAGAGGCGGTCCGCACAGAGGCGGGCGGCGTCAGGCCGCCTTCGCCTGCGGCTCGTCCTTCAGCTGGCGCGGCCCGGGCTGCGCCGCCTGGACGGCGATGCGGCGGGGCTTCAGCGCCTCCGGCACCTCGCGCCGCAGCGTCAGCTGCAGCAGGCCATTCTCCAGCGTGGCGCCCTGCACGACAATGTGGTCGGCGAGGACGAAGCGACGCTCGAAGGCGCGGCCGGCGATGCCGCGATAGAGGAAGCTGCGCCCCTCCTCGGTCTGCGGCGCGCGGCCGGCGACGATGAGGGTGCCGTTGTGCACCGTCACCTCGATGTCGCCGGGGCCGAAGCCGGCGACGGCCATGGTCAGGACGTAGGTGTCCTCGCCGGTCGTCTCGATGTTGTAGGGGGGGTAGCCGGTCTCGGCCGCGCTGCGCGCGGTCTCCAGCACCCGGGCCAGGCGATCGAAGCCGATCGCGGTGCGGAACAGCGGGGAGAAGTCGAGTGCGTTCATGAGGCGGAACCTCCTTTGCGAAGCAAGGTCCATGTTTCCGGCGAACCCGGCGCCCGGCCCCTGGATCGGCGACCGAAGGCAGGATCCGCGCCTGCAACCCCCGGGTGGGGCATCGCGGGCATGTTGGGAATTGGAAAGGGCCGCCCTCACGTCAAGGGGGCGTGCCGGTGCGGGGCGGCCCCTCCCGGGTGCGACGTCCTACCGCTGCGCCGCGGGCCCACCTGGCTCGCTGACCCATAGCTCCAGCGGGTTCGGGGCGCCGTAGTAGCCGTGGTTGGCGCTCAGGATATCGGGATATCCGTCTCCCGTGACGTCTCCGATGACCTGGTTCTGCCCTCCTGTCGTGGCGACGACGCCCTCGGCGAAGCTGCCTTCCCCCTGGTTCAGGAAGACCGCGACCCGCTGCCTGTGGAAATCCTGGTCGAATCCGGGCGGGCTGTTATGGGCCTGCTCCTGTTCGGCGACGACGAGATCCATCAGGCCGTCATTGTTCATGTCGCCGACATTGATCCTGTGCACCGCCTGGTAGGAGGGATCGATCGTCTCCACGGTCCAGAGGCGCCGGCGGTCCTCGGGCGCGACGATCCGATACAGGCCGGGAGGGTTCTCCGGCATTTCCTCGTTGCTGGCGACGATCAGGTCCATGCGGCCGCCCGGGGTGAACACGCCGCTGGCGAAGGCGTCCTTCTCCGCATGGGGGAGGGTCGCGGCGAGGCGCCGGGCCCATTCATGCGAGCGCGCGTCGCCGCCGGACTCCCCCGGGTTCTCGTACCAGACGACGCTGTCGCCATCGGCGCCGGCGATGTTGATCCGCCCCTTGCCGGAGCCGATGTCGAGCAGGGCGATACTCTCCCCCACCTGTGCCACCCGCCGCTCCGTCCAGGAGTCCGGGGTGTCCTGGAACAGGATGGCGCCGGAGGAACCCAGGACACTGCTGCTCGAACAGGCGATGTCCAGCTTGCCGTCGCCATCGAGGTCGGCCAGCGCAATGACGTGGGCGCCGCCGTCCTGCCTGATCATGTGGCGGGTCCAGGCATCCGTCGCCGGATCGCCGCCATGGCCGAGCGGATTCTCGAACCAGACCAGGTGATCGTCGACGCTGGCGACGATGTCCGGCGCGCCGTCGCCGTCGAGGTCGGCGACAGCGACGTCCTCGTAGAAATGGCCGCTCGGGACAATGGTATGCCTCGTCCAGGGGTCGGACGGCACGCCCGAGCCGGGCGCCTCGTACCAGTAGAGCCCCCCCGGGCTGCCGTTGACCTGCCCGAGGCCCAGCACGACGTCGTGCCTGCCGTCCCGGTTGAGGTCGCCCAGCCCCTTTTCCAGGACATCGGAGCCATTCGCGCCAGGATCCGGATCGATGACCAGGTGGCGGTATGCAACGAGCCTGGGCGCGCTCTCAATTCCCTGCACAGAGAACCAGGTCAGGCCGGCAAGGACCGAACAGATGAGCTTTGCCGCTGCCGCCTTCGCCATGCGGTTGCGTCCTGCAGCGTGAATTGTGCCGGCAGAGTCGCAGGAAAGGCATGAGGGGTGGAAGAGGTGGCACGCGGCGGGCCCATCACGACCGACCTACGCCGGTTCGGCTGCCGCCGACCGGCACCCCGCACCCGCGAAACCTGACCGCCGCGCCGGTCGGATCAGCCCGAAGGCCGCCACTCCTCCCTCATGCCCGATCGGGAAACGGGCGGGCCGGGGCATCCAGGGAACGGCCGAAGCCCTTCCCCCATCGCCCTACTTCTTGCGCAGGCCGAGTCCGGCGAACTTCTTGTTGAACTTCGCCACCTGCCCGCCGGTGTCCACGATCCGCTGCACGCCGGTCCAGGCCGGGTGCGACTTCGGGTCGATGTCGAGGCGGATGCTGTCGCCCGGATTGCCGTAGCAGGAGCGCGTCTTGAAGCTGGTGCCATCCGTCATGACGACGGTGATTTCGTGGTAGTCGGGGTGGATGTCGGGCTTCATGGCAGGCTCACGGGCAGGGGCGGGCGCGGGGCCCGTCGCGGACCGCGCCCTATAGGGGAGGGGGCGCGGCGGCGCAACCGCGCCGCACCTGGAGCAGATCGCGGACGGGCATGACCGCCGGAGCGATCGCGGGCCAGGGCGGCTTCCGCTCACCCAGGCCCGCGGCAGGCACCCCGGCAGCGCCGGGGGGGAGCCCGCCCTTCAGCGACCTTCTCTAATGATGGCCATGGCCGCCGCCGCCGGAGCGGCCGCCGCTGCCGCGCGACCCGCCGCCATGCCAACCACCCCGGTGCCAGCCCCCGTGCCAACCACCACGCCAGGGCCCGTGCCACCCCCAGCTGCGATAGCCGCCGAGGCCAAAGCCGAGCACGGCGCCACCGCCATACCAGCCCGGCCCATACCAGCCCGGCCCATACCAGCCGTCATAAGGGTAGCCGTAGAGCGGCCCGGCATAGGTTGCCGCCGGCGCTACCCAGGGCTGGTCGAGCGGACCCCAGGGCGGGCCATGGTCCCATTCATGTGGGGCGAGCGACGCGGAGTTCGGCACCGACGTGGCCGTGCAGGCGCCGAGGCTGAGCGCCACCGCCAGGGCGGCACCGCACCGGGCCGCCAGCGAGAGGCCGTGTGACATGCCGAACACATGGCGATGCGCACCGCCTTACGCAGCGGGCGGCGGCTCACGCGTCGAGAATTTCCCCGCGTTCGATGACCCGCGTCGTCTCGACCAGCGGCCGGAGCAGTTCGGGATTGCTCTCGGTGATCAGGATCGCAACCTCCGGCAGCGCCAGGTGCAGCCGCCCCAGCGTCTCGGCGTAGCGCTGGGCCAGGGCGGGAGCGAGGCCCTGGAAGGGCTCGTCCAGCAGCACGGCGCGGGTGCCGACCATCAGCGCGCGGCCGAGCGCCACCATCTTGCCCTGGCCGCCCGAAAGCCCCGCGGCGCGGCGCGGCACCAGCGGCACCAGCTCGGGCAGCAGGGCCAGCACGTCGTCCAGCCGCCGCGTCGCCTCGGTTCGGGAGAGGCCGAGCACCTCGGCCGGCAGCAGCAGGTTCTGGCGGACGGTGAAGCTGCCGAACAGGCGCCGCTCCTCGGGCGCATAGCCGATGCCGAGCCCGGCGCGGCGGTGCGGCGGCAGGGATGTCGCCTCCGCCTCGCCGATCACGACGCGCCCGGCGCCGAGCGGCAGCAGGCCCATCAGCGCGCGGAGCGTGGTCGTCTTGCCCGCGCCATTGCGGCCGATCAGCGCGACGCGCCCGCCCGCGGGCACGACCAGCGTGACGCCGCGGAGCACGGGCACGCCGGCGATGGCGACGGAGGCGCCCTCAAGCCGCAGCATGGGTGGGTTCCGCCTCGATGCCGATGACCTCGCGCCGCACCACGGGGTCGGCCAGCACCGCCCCGGGCGGGCCGAGGGCGACGATGCGGCCCTGGCTCCAGACCGCGACGCGGTCGGCGAAGCGCGCCACCACCTCCATGTCGTGCTCGACGAAGACCGCGGTGACGCGCTCCGTCCGCAGCACGCGGGCCAGCGTCTCCACCACCGCCATCTTCTCGGCCGCGGCGACGCCGCTGGTCGGCTCATCCATCAGCAGCAGGCGCGGGGCGAGGGCGCAGGCCATGGCGATGTCGGCGAGCTTGCGCGCGCCCTCGTTCAGCGTGTCCGCCCGGGCGTGCGCCAGCGGCAGCAGGCCGAAGCGGTCGAGCAGCGCGGCGGCCTCCTCCGCGACCGGCGCGCGCAGCAGCGGCCGCAGCGGGTGCCAGATGCCGCGATGCGCGGCGACGGCGAGTGCCGCGTTCTCCAGCACCGTGTGCTCCAGGAAGAGCTGCGGCAGCTGGAAGGAGCGGGCGATGCCGCGGCGGACGATGGCGCGCGGCGGTAGGCCGAGGATGGAGCGGCCCTCGTACAGGATGCGGCCGGCCTGCGGGCGCAGATAGCCGGTCGTCATGTTGATGAAAGTGGTCTTGCCCGCGCCGTTCGGCCCGATGATCGCCAGGAACTCGCCCGCCAGCACATCGAGGTCCACGCCGTCCGCGGCGCGCACCCCGCCGAAGGCGAGGCGGAGCCCCTGGGCGGAGAGCAGCGGCCCCGCTTCGCCCATCTCCGTCATGCGCGCCGCGCCCGGCCGGAGAGCAGGCCCCACAGCCCGCCCGGCGCGAACAGGATGACGCCGAGCAGCACGGCGCCAAGGATGAGCTGCCAGGCATCGGCGATGTTGGCCGCGGCATAGACCCGCACCAGCTCGTAGCCCGCCGCGCCGAGGAAGGGGCCGAGCGCGCTGCCCGCGCCGCCCAGGATGGCGATGAAGACCAGTTCCCCGGAGGAGGTCCAGTAGGCGAGGAGCGGCGTCACGTGCCGCGTCGCCATGGCGATCAGCGCCCCGGCCGTGCCGCCCATGACGGCCGAGAGCACATAGGCCGCAAGCAGCACGCCGCGCGCCGGCACGCCCATGAACTCCAGCCGCGTCTCCCGGGTCTTGATGCCCGAGAGCGCCTGGCCCATCGGCGAGGCGAGATAGGCGCGCGCGAACAGGCCGAAGAGGATCGCGAGGCCGAGGGCCAGGCCGAAGGTGATCCATTCCGCCGTCTCGCGCGGCGGCTCCTGGCCGAGGAAGGTCAGCCGGGCCACGCGGATGCCATCCGTACCCTTGGTGAGGGCATAGAACTTCTCCAGCACCGAATAGAAGACCATGCTGAGGGCGAGGTTCAGCATGCCGAAGAAGATGTCGCGGTAGCGCGCGACGAAAAGCCCGACGAGCAGGCCGAGCGCGCCGCCGAGCAGCGCGGCCAGCGGCAGCAGCAGCAGCGCCTCCGGCACGGCGGGGAAGGCGAAGGCCACCGTGTAGGCGCCGAGCGCCACGTAGAGGGCATGGCCGAAGCTCACCTGCCCGGCGCGCAGCAGCAGCATGATGCCGAGCGCCGCGATTCCCTTGGCGAGCGCCACGGTGAGCACGAAGCGCAGCCAGGGCGCAAGCCAGGCGGCGAGGATTAGCGCCCCGATCCCCGCGAGGGTGAGCACCGCCTCCGTCGCCGCCGGGCGTGGCAGGGGCAGGGCGGCGGCGCGCTCGGTGGCCTCGACGCTCATACCCGCCGCGTCTCCACCACGCCGAACAGCCCCTGCGGCCGCACCAGCAGCACCGCGACCATGATGAGATAGGGCACCACCACCTCGAGCTCCGGCTGGAAGTACACGGCGGCGGAGCGGCCGAGGCCGATGAGCAGCGCGGTCAGCGCCGCGCCCTCCACCTGGCCGAGCCCCGCCGTCGCGACCACCGCGAAGGAGAGCACGATGGTCTGCGCGCCGATCCCCGGCACGAGGGAGGTGGTGGGGGAGGCGAGCGCGCCGCCGAGGGCCGCGAGCGCCGCACCGAAGGTGAAGGTGAGGGTGGTGACGCGCGCCGCGTTGATGCCCATGGCGGAGGCGGCCTCCCGGTCCGTGGTCACCGCGACGATCACGCGGCCCGCCAGCGTCCGCCGCAGGAACCAGGCGAGGCCGATCAGCGTCGCCAGCGCGACGCCGGGGATCAGGAAAAGCTGGTAGGCGGTGAACGGGATGGAATCCGCCCCGAAGGGCACCTCCACATTGCCCAGCAGCTTGAGCGGCGCGTCGGCGGCGATGGGCTGCACGCCCCAGACCAGCCTCTGCAGATCCTCCAGGATCATGAAGAGCGCGAAGGTGACGAGGAGCTGCAGCACCTCCTCCCGCCCCTGCATGTGCCGCAGGATGCCGCGCTCGATCAGCGGGCCGAGCACGGCGCCGACCAGGGCCGCGGCCAGCAGCAGCACGCCGAAGCCCGCCGCCGGCGGCAGCCCGCGCGCGGCCAGGGCGAGCCCGGCCGAGGCGGCGGTGTAGGCGCCGATCGCGAACAGGCTGCCATGCGCCACGTTCACGACGCGCAGCACGCCGAACACCATGTTCAGCCCGACCGCCACCATGAAGACGAGCGCCGCATAGGACAGCCCGTCCAGCAGGGCGAGGCCGAGCAGCAGCCCGTTGTCGGAAAGCCAGGCGGCCATGCCGGCTCAGCCGGCAAGCGGCCGTGGCGCCTCGGCCACCAGCTCGGGCTTCAGCGTGCGCAGCCATTCGATGCTCCTCTGCCCGGCCGGCGTGCTGACCTTCGCGGCCGGGTAGAGCGCCATCTCCTTCGGCACGGCGAAGGGGAATTCCGAGCCGAAGCTGCTGAGGCCGACGATCTGGTCCTCGAGGCCCTGGCCGTCCTCCCTGAGCGTGATGGAGGAGGTCGGCGTGTCGAAGGTGAGGCCGCGGAAGGCGGCCGCCAGCTCGGCGTCGCTCGGCCAGCCGCCGCCTTTGGCGGCGATGGCGCGCCTGTAGGCCGCCTCGGTCGCGGAGAAGGCCTGCGCCATGTGGTGGCAGGGATAGATCGGGTACTCATTCGTCCGCTTGCGGTAGTCCTGCACGAAGCGGGCGAGCCGCGCCGGGTCCTTCGGCTTCGGGTGGTTGTTCCAGTGATCGCCGCGGGCACCGATGATATGCCCCTCCGGCATCGTCCTCCCCAGGATGGGCATGGAGGCCTCGGCCACCGGCAGGACGAAGAGCGAGCGGTCGAACAGCTTCCGCTCGGCCGACTGGCGCACCAGCGTGACCAGGTCGCCGCCCCAGTGAGTGGAAAGGATGACGTCCGGCCGCGCCGCCAGCAGCCGCGTCACCTCCGTGCTGTAGTCCGGCGCGGCGAAGCGTGGGAACAGCTCGGCGACGACGCGCACGCCGGGCTTCAGCGCGTCCAACGCGGCCTTCCAGATCTCCCAGCTGTCGCGGCCCCAGGCATAGTCCTGGTTAATCACCGCGAGGGTCCGGAACTCCCGCCTGTGCTTCAGCAAGTAGAGCAGCGGCGCCAGCACCTCCGGCGTGCCGTAGCCCTGGCTGCGGAAGGCGTAGGGGTGCGACCCCTCCTCGAAGATGCGATGGGTGCCGCAATCCCACAGCACGGTCACCTTCTTCATCTCGTCGGAGAGCGGCGTGCAGGCGAGGCAGGAGCCGGAGGAGATGGAGGCGAAGATCACATGCACGCCCTCGTTCTGCACGAGGCGCCGGTATTCGCCGACCAGGTGCTCCGTCCCCGGCGCCTCGTCCACGAAGAGGGCGCGCACCGGCACGCCGCCGATCCCGCCCTGCCGGTTGAGCTCCTCCACCAGCATCTCGGCCGCCGCGCGCGCCGGCACGCCGAACACGCTGGCCGGGCCGGAGAGGAAGGTGGTGATGCCGATCTTCAGCTCGGCCGGCTTGCCCTGGGCACGGGCGGTCCCGCCCGGCAGCAGCAAGGAGCCGGCGGCGAGGCCGATTCCGCCCAGCGCCTCGCGACGGGTCGGGCGATGCATGGTCATGACGCGTTCCCTCCGCTCCCCCGGTCTCGGCCAGGGCGCGGCGCAGCATGGCGGCCCGGCGGGCGGTTTGGGAAGTACCGGCGCGCGGGGTGGCCGGGTGGCCTCCGCCGCGCGATGATCGGCGGGTGCAGACCCCGTCCGGCGCCGCGCCCGCCATCCTCTCCATCCAGTCCTGGGTCGCCTACGGCCATGTGGGCAATGCCGCTTCGGTCTTCCCGTTGCAGCGGCTGGGCGCCGAGGTCTGGGCGGTGAACACCGTCCAGTTCTCCAACCATCCAGGCTACGGCGCCTGGCGCGGCAGCGTCTTCCCGGCGGCGCATGTGCGGGAGGTGGTGGCCGGCATCGCCGAACGCGGCGTGCTGGGGCGCTGCGCTGCCCTGCTCTCCGGCTATTGCGGGGATGCGGCCACGGCGGCGGCGATCCTGGAGGCGGCAGGGCAGGTGAAGGCGGCCAATCCGCACGCCCTCTGGTGCTGCGACCCGGTGATCGGCGATGCGGGCCGGGTCTATGTCGCCGCCGGCATCCCTGAGTTCCTCCGCGACCGCGCCCTGCCGGAAGCCGACATCGCGACCCCGAACGCCTTCGAGCTGGAATGGCTGACCGGCATCGCGCCCCGGACCCTGGCCGCCGCCAAGGCGGCCATCGCCGCGCTGCAGGCGCGCGGGCCGCGCATCGTCCTCGTCACCTCGCTGCGCACGGCGGAGACGCCGGCGGATGCGCTGGACCTGCTGGCGGGGGAGGGCGGGCGATTCTGGCGGCTGCGCACGCCCCTGCTGCCGCTCGCCGTGCACGGCACGGGGGATGCCATCTCGGCGCTCTTCCTGCTGCACCGGCTACGCGGGGAGACGCCGGCGGCCCTCGGCGCCGCGGCCTCGGCGCTGTTCGGAGTGTTGCGCCGCACGGCGGAGGCCGGGGCGCGGGAGATGCTGCTGGTCGCCGCGCAGGAGGAGCTGGTGGCGCCGGCGGAACGCTTCACGGCGGAGGCATGCTGAAGCTGGCCCTTGGGGGGGACATCCACTCACGTGAACCGAGTTCACGGGGGACGCTCACGCGAGATCGGCACTTTCCTGCGTGCCCACGATCCACTGGCCTTACCTCAGACGGCAGGCAGGCTTACGGTCACCTCAAGCCCACCTGTGGTCCGGTTTTGCAGGCTAATGGTCCCGCCGTGCCCCTGTATCACGGCTCGGGCCGAAGTCAGACCCAGGCCAACCCCTCCGGTGGCGCGGTTGCGCGACCGCTCGAGACGGAAGAACGGGGTGAACACCTGTTCGGCCATATCAGAAGGTATCCCCGGCCCGCTGTCCTTGACGGCAACCTCGACGTGTCCCGGTGTGCGTCGAAGCTCGATTTTCGGCTTCAGCCCATATTTCACCGCGTTGTCGATCAGGTTGGTAAAAGCCCGCTGCAGCGCGACAGGCCGTCCGTGATGGACGAGATGGTCCGCGCCTTCGTAGCCAACGGAGTGGCCCCGGTCGGCAAAGTCGTCTGCGATCGTGCGTAGCAACTCTGCAAGGTCCAACGCCGTCGTCTCCTCGTCCTGCAGGTCGTCCCGAAAAAACGCCAGTGCAGAGTCGACCATGGCTTGCATGGCATCGACATCGCCGAACAGCCGCCTTCTCTGTTCATCGTCCTCGATGAGTTCGCCGCGGAGGCGCATCTTCGTCAGCGGCGTCCTCAGATCGTGGGAGATCGCGGCCAGCATGGCAGTCCGGTCGTTCACGAACGCCTGGATCTTCGCCTGCATGGCATTGAAGGCGCGGATCGTGTCCCGTAGCTCGCGTGGGCCGGTCTCAACCATGGCGCTGGCGCGCGGATCATTGCCGAAGCGCCGGACACCTTCCGTGAACTTATGGATAGGGCGCGCCAGCTGATACGCAGCCAAGGTCGAGAGTGCCAAAACCCCGACCGCGATTCGCGCGATGGCAAAACCTCGGCGTGTCTCTGGGCTGATGCTCCACATCACGTCCGAGGCAGTGAACGCCACCCAGGCGCCGTCCGCTTCCTCGACGGACAGGAAATCGACTGCGCGATGGTCAGTGCCGGAAGGCAGGTGTCCTGCAAGCAGCGCACTCTGCTGTTCCGATGCAGAGCAGACCACTCGGCGCCGACGGCCATGATCGCCGAGCAGGCGGAACTCCTCGCATCCGGGGAGTCCGGCCGCGGCGCCAAGCCTCGATGCCATGGCCGAGTCAATGGCATGCCAGTCGACCCGGAGCGACTCGTTGCTGGCCAGTCGGGCCAGGTTTCGACGCTCCTCGGTCGGAATCAACTCCATCATGCGGACGATATCATTCGCCCTCCCCACGAGCCCCGATTCGCGGAACGAGGGCCGCACCCAGGCATCGGCGACCTCCATGGCGGCCTCTCTCAAACCAAGAGTGCCGACCACCGCTATAATGATCGTCAGCGCGAAACGCCGCGCAATTGTGTCCTGCAGACACCAGATCCGCGTCATCCTCGGGACACCGCCGGAGTGAAGATGTAGCCGCCATTTCTGACCGTGCGGATCATCGCAGGGGTCTTCGGATCCGGCTCCAGCTTGCGCCGCAGGCGGCTGACCTGGACATCGATGCTGCGGTCGAAGGCCGCGTGTGAGTGGCCCCGCGCCAAGTCAAGCAGCTGATCACGAGTGAGGACTCGTTGCGGGTGCTCCGCGAAGGCAAGCAGCAGGTCGAACTCGCCGCCAGACAGGATCATCAGCGTGTTGTTTTGCGAACGCAGCTCCCGCCGGGCCACATCGAGCCGCCAGCCAGCGAACTGCAGGATCGGCCGGGTCTCGGTGCTGGTCGGCGCTGCGGGTGGCACAGCCGTGCGCCGGAGCACGGCCTTGACCCGTGCGAGCAACTCGCGCGGGTCGAATGGTTTGACCAGGTAGTCGTCAGCGCCGATCTCCAGCCCCACAACCCGGTCGGTGTGGTCGCTCATCGCCGTCAGCATGATGACCGGCACCTTCGACTGCGCGCGCAGCCTGCCGCAGAGGCTGAACCCGTCCTCGCCCTGGAGCATGACGTCGAGGATCACGAGGTCGATCCGGTTGGCTGCCAACGCCGCAAACATGGCCGGGCCATCGGTTGCCACGCTCACCAGGTGGGAGTGCTGGCGAAAGAAGGCGGTCAGCAACGAAAGGATGTCGTCATCGTCGTCCACGACGAGGAGGTGAGGCGTAATGGTCATGCGCGACCATAACGCAGGATCGTATGTCTGTTATCGGTAGATATGTTTCCACTCATACACATTGCGACTGCGCGAGCACAAACCGAACATCAAGCTGGAAGGTCGGTGCAATAAGCCTTGCCGCCTGTCGAAACAGGGGCTGGCAAGCATGAGCTCTCCGAAGGCGGTCGCTCTGGCCGAGGTAGCGCGCATCGGTCTTTGCGCATCGGGCCTGGCACTCGCCGCGTGCGCGCAGGTCCCCGCGGATCCGGTCGAGCGCGCTGAATTCGAACGGACGAATGATCCCGCCGAACCCACGAACCGAACCATCTTCGCGGGAAACCAGTTTGTGGACCGCAACGCACTCCGGCCCGTGGCCCGCGGCTATAATGAATACGTCCCGGATGGCGTGCGGCGCGGCCTTCACAACTTTGTTCAGAACCTTGGCGAACCTGCCATCGCCGTGAACGACTTGCTGCAGGGCAACGCGCACCGAGCCTGGAACACCACCCAACGCTTTGCCATCAACACGACGGTCGGGGGGCTGGTCTATTTGACGTGGCGGCCTACTGGGACCGGCCCCGACACAACGCCGACTTCGGGCAGACGCTCGGCGTCTGGGGCATCGGGCCGGGGCCGGCCGTCCAGCTACCACTGTTCGGGCCGTCGAACGTGCGTGATGGCGTCGGCACGCTCGTCGGGGTAGTGGCGAATCCGGTCAGCTTCATTCCCGGAGGCGCCGCCGCAGCGATTGGTGCCGCCGGGGGCGGCATTGGACTGGTCGATCGGAGGGCCGGGCTCCTCGACACGACGGATAGCCTCGAGAAGACCTCGCTGGACTATTACGCGACGCTTCGTAGCGCAGCTGCCCAGCGCCGCGCGGCCCTGGTCAGGGAGGGTCGGGTGGGAGATGTCGCCAGCGGTGGTGGCGCATCGGCCACGCCATTGGCCGCAGGCGAGTGATGGCGCGTGCGGGGCGGCGGCCCACGGCCGTGCTATCTCGGGCGGAAGCCCGCGAAGATCTTCGCGACCTCCGGCTCCAGAGCGGACCACTCCGCCGGCGGCGCCGAGGCCACCAGCAGCCAGCTTCGCCCGGGCCCGTACACCTCCATCGCCCGCACCCGCACCGGCAGCAGGCTCTGCGCGCTGATCCCCTGCGTCTCGATCACCTCGGCCGGCAGCCCCGCCACGCTGCTCTGCTCCGCCGCCGGCAGCGCGCCGAAGCGGAAGACGCGGATGTTGCGCAGCATGGCGGCCAAGCGGCCGGGCCGGTCCGCCGCCGGCACAGGTGGGTGCACGCGGATCAGCACCATCCCGGTCTCCGGCGCGTTCGCCGGCGCCTCCCGGTCGCGCAGCGTCAGCCAGTCGAAGGCGCGGGAGACCGGCTGGAACCGGTCGGTCGCCGGCAGGGAGAAGGTGGAGAAGGTGAGCGGCGCAGCGCCACCGAGCAGCAGCGCGGCCGCGAGGACCAGGGCGAGGCGCATGGGCAGGAGATGGGGTGCCGCCGCTGCCCCGCCAGCTCAGACGGCGACGGTCCGGGTGCGCCGCCGCGCCGCCTGCGCCATCACCGCCTCCCCCAGCGCGGGATGGTGCGCGGAGACGGTCAGGAAGTCCGCGATGTCCAGCACCAGCAGCGTCGTCGGCCGGGTGGTCGAGACGGTGGCCGTCCGCGGCTCGCCGGTCAGCAGCGCCATCTCGCCGAACAGTGCGCCCTCGCCCAGCCGGACCGGAGGATCGATCTGCACCTCCACCTCGCCGGCGGCGACGATGTACATGCTCTCGCCCTTGCGGCCGCGGCGGAACACCACGGTGTTCTCCGGCACCTCCCAGCGGCGGAGCGCCTGCGCCACCTCGGTGATGCCGGCCGGGCCGATGCTCTGGAACAGCGGCGCGCGGGCGACCAGGTGCCAGGCCTGCACGAAGCCCTGCCGGCGCCCCTCCGCCGCGAAGCCGTTGGCGAGGATGCCGGTGAGCAGGCCGAAAATGCCCAGGCCCGCGATCATCAGGGCGGAGGCGACGAGCCGGCCGGCCGAGCTCTGCGGCGGGGTGGAGCCGACCGAGCCGCCGGTCAGCGTGACGAGCGACCACCAGAGCGCGGAGGGGAGGGAGCCGAACTCGTCCGGCTGCAGGTCCCCCTCCGTCACATGCATGCCGACCGAGGCGATGAACAGCAGCACGAGGAAGAGCGCGCACACGGCGGAAAGCTGCTCCGCCTCCAGCCGCACCACGCGGATGAGCTGGATGAGGCCGGCCGGGACGGCGGGCGCCTTCAGCGCCCAGAGGGCGCCCGCCACCCAGCTCTCCTGCCCGGAGACGCCGTTCACGGCGAAGGCCGGCAGCACCAGGGCCGCTGCCATGTCGATCACCCCGCGGGCCGAGCCGAGATAGGCGCCGAGCGCGCCCGCGCGCTGCGCATTCCGCATGCGGAACAGCCATTCGGCGAGGAAACAGGCGCCGCAGGCCCACAGGATGCCGCGCAGCATCCACTCATGTTCGCCGAGCAGGTCGTTGACCGTGAGCATCGCAACATCGGCGAGCGCGATGACAAGCACGAGGCGGCTGGCCATGCGGGCGAGCGCCGACTGGCGCCGCAGGCGCAGTCGGCCGGCCCCGCGCATGGGCGACATTGCCGCGTCCATCCGGCCCTCCTCCTCCGCCTCGGCCAGCGCTTCGGGATTGGGGGAGACCGGGTTACGGCCACCCTGCCCCACCGGGGAGCTTACCGTCTCTTCCGGCGGGACAGCGGTCATCGCGGCACGTCGCGCATGAAATTCAGAACAGGTTCGCCTCGTCCCGCGGCAGCAGCCGGGCATAGGCGCGGGGCGAGCGGTCGGTGCCGCTCACGCGGTCCGCCAGCGCGTCCAGCCAGCCGCCGAGCCAGGCGCGGGCATAGTGGCCGCTGCCGGGGAAGGGGTTCTCCAGCACCGAACTGCCCGCCTCGAAGGCCTCCCGCCCGGCGTGGTAGAGGTCGTCGGTGACCCGCTCATTGTCGGGATCCACGGTTTCCGGCATCGGCCTGGCTCCTGCGTGTCCGCCCGGACGGGATCGCCGGACGCGCGCGCATCTGGACCCGGCGGGTCGCCGGGCCGGCCCCCGGGCGTGCGAGCCGGCGGCGGCCGCACGCTAGCCCGCGCCCGCTCCGGCTGGAACACCCGATGGCCGGATGGTGAATCCAGGGCAGGGGCCGCCTTGCGTCGCCGGGCAGGCGCCGCCACCTCCGCGGGGCAGGTTAAGGGGCCGCCATGTTCATTGCGATGAACCGCTTCCGGGTCGCCAAGGGCGCCGAGCAGGCCTTCGAGCAGGTCTGGCTCAGCCGCGACACGCATCTCCGCGGCGTGCCGGGCTTTGGCGGCTTCCGGCTGCTGCGCGGGCCGGAGCGGGAGGACCACGTGCTCTACGCCTCCCACACCGTCTGGCGCAGCCGCGCGGATTTCGAGGCCTGGACGCGCTCCGAGGCGTTCCGCGCGGCGCACCGTGATGCCGGCGGCAACAGGCCGCTCTATCTCGGCCACCCGGAATTCGAGGGCTTCGAGTCCATCCAGGACATAGCGCCGGGGGCCGGCTGAGGGGCCGCCCGCATCATGCCCTTGCGCTCCGCAACCGCCCGTTTACGCGCCAGCGCGCGGACCCCGGGTGTTCCAACCAACCGGCCCACAGGGTAGCGTGCTGCGATGCAGCGCACCTTCGCCTCCCAGCGGCTCCCGCTCCTCGCCCTGGCCCTGCTGTCCGCCTGCGCCGCCGGCGGCGCCGCGGGCCCCGGCCATCCGGTCGCCGCCGAGGCCGGGGACGGCGCCTTCGGGGCCTACCTGGTCGGCCGCTTCGCCGCGGCCGAGACCGACACCAAGGTGGCCGCCGACAGCATGCTGGAGGCGCTGCGCGCCGACCCCAGCCAGCCGGAGCTGGTGAACCGCGCCTTCGTGGCGACCCTGCTGGACGGCCGCTCGGACGCCTACCGCCTGGCCCGCCGGCTGCCGGACAACCCGGCGGCGACGCTGCTGCTGGCCGGTGGCGACGTGCAGGCGGCGCGCTGGGACCGCGCCGAGCAGCGGCTGCGCGCACTCGGCC
>DASQVL010000656.1:0-3401 GCA_035640795.1 Crenalkalicoccus sp.
GCCGAGCGCGATCTACTACCCGCGTCCGCTGCACCGCCAGCCCGCCTATGCGCGGGCGCATGGCCTGGCGGAGACGGCCGGCCTGCCGCCGCTGCCGGTCAGCGAGGCGCTGTGCGACCGCGTGCTCTCGCTGCCGATGCATCCCTACCTGACCGAGGCGCAGTGCGCGCGGGTGTGCGAGGCGGTGCTGGCGGCGCTGTAGCCCGCGATCGCCCTGGCTGCGCGCTGGAGCCGTTTCCGCTCGCCTGTGCTCGCGGAAACCGCTCAAGCCGCTTGTTTGTAAAGCAGATTCACGCTCCCGGGCCTTCACGCCGGTCCGCGGTCTGGCCCAGCGGGTGGGCAGGCCAGAGCGCTGCTCGCAGGCCCGACATGACCAGGCCCCTATCGGCCCGCCGTCTCACAGCCCGGTTTCCACACTGTCATCCGCCGCACCACCGTCCGGGTGGCATGGCGCGCCGCGGCCGTGCTTCCATGTTCGCCCTCGCGCCTTGGAGGGCCCGGAATGCACCGCCGCTCCCTGCTGGCCGCGCCTCTCCTCGCGGCCCTCCTCCGTCCCGCCGCCGCCCAGGAGGCGCCGGTGGACGTGCTGCTGGTCCTCGCCGTGGACGTCTCGCGCTCGATCGACGAGGACGAGGCGCGGCTGCAGCGCGAGGGCTACCGCGCCGCGCTGACCGACCCGGCGGTGGCCGAGGCGATCCGCGGCGGCAATTTCGGCGCCATCGGCCTTGCCTATGTCGAATGGGCGGGCGCCGAGTACCAGCGCCTGGTGCTGCCCTGGACGCGCATCACCGGCGCCCGCGATGCCGCCGCCTGGGCGGACCGGCTGGCCGAGGCGCCGCGCGCCTCGCTCTCCTGGACCTCGATCTCCGGCGGCATCGATTTCGCGCGCCAGGTGCTGGCCGAGGCGCCGATGGAGGCCACGCGGCGCGTCATCGACGTCTCCGGCGACGGCGTGAACAATAGCGGCGTGCCGGCCGAGACGGCTCGCGACCGCGCGGTGGCGGATGGCATCACGATCAACGGCCTGCCCATCGTGAACGACCGCCCGACCTTCGGCCGCCTGCCGCCCGTGCCGCTCGACGAGTATTACCGCGAGAACGTGATCGGCGGGCCCGGCGCCTTCCTGGTGGTGGCGGAGGACTTCAGCAGCTTCGGCACCGCTGTGCGGCGCAAGCTGATCCGTGAGATCGCCACCCGCCGCGCCGTCGCGCCCGCATGATGCCGCGCCGCGCCAGCCTGCCCATGTACAACCTGCCGGAGATGCGGGCGGCGAACGCCGCCTTCTGGCAGGCGCTCCGCACCGAGCTTGCGGTGCGTGGCCTGAGCGACCTGCCGGAGGCGCCGGAATTCGACCGGCCGCCGGTGCCGGCGCGGATCGAGCCGGAGACGCTGTTCACCCAGGTCTGCGGCTGGCCGCTGCAGGCCATCTATGCCGGCCAGGCCCGGCTGCTCGGCATGCCCTGCTACGAGGCGCCGCATTGCGCCGGGCCGACCCATGCAGGCGTCATCCTGGTGCACCGGGATGCGCCGCAGGCGATGCTCGCCGAACTCCGCGGCACGCGCTTCGCGCTGAACAGCCGCCATTCGAATTCCGGCATGAACCTGCCGCGCCGGGCGCTGGCGGAGCTCGCCGGCGGCCAGCGCTTCTTCGCCGAGGTGATCGAGACGGGCAGCCAGCCCGCCAGTATCGAGCGGGTGGCGCGCGGCGAGGTGGACGCCACCTGCGTGGACTGCGTGACCTACGCCTTCTTCTGCCGCCACCGCCCCGGGCCGGCGGCGGCGACCCGCGTGCTGGCGGTGACGCCGCCGAGCCCCGCAATTCCCTTCGTCACCGCCGCGGCGACGCCGGACGAGGTGGTGGCCATGCTGCAGGAGGCGCTCTCCGCGGTGGCGCACGCTCCGCGCTGGGCGGCGGCGCGGGCCGGGCTCATGCTGGCCGACATCCTGCCGCCGGATCCGGCGCGCTACGCGGTGCAGATCACGTATGCCGAAGAGGCGGCTGCGCTCGGCTATCCGGAGCTTGCCTGAGCCGGATCCCGCCGCTTGACCGCCGGCCCCCTGGCACCCATGCTTTTCGCAAAGCTTTCAGGAGGTTGCGTCCCAGGCAGAGGTGGGGACAGCGCCGCAGGGATGGTGCCGTGGGGATGGTGCCGCAGCCATGATGCCGCAATCGCCGGGCCGGCTCGGCCCGGGTGCCGCCGCCGCCAGCGCCGCCGGGCTGGACAGCCGCAGCGCCACCGTGCTGCGCGAGCTGGTCGAGCTCTATGTCCGCACCGGCGAGCCGGTGGGCAGCCGCACCCTCTCGCGCCGCCTGCCGCTCGGCCTGTCGCCCGCCTCCATCCGCAACGTCATGGCCGACCTGGAGGAGGCGGGGATGCTGTACGCCCCGCACACCTCCGCCGGCCGGCTGCCGACCGAGCGCGGGCTCCGCCTCTTCGTGGACGGGCTGCTGGAGTTCGGCGACCTCTCGGAGGATGAGCGGGCGGAGATCGCGGTGCGCTGCGCCGCCTCCGGCCGTTCCCTGCACGACACGCTGGCGGAGGCCGGGCAGATGCTCTCCGGCCTCGCCGGCGCGGCGGGCCTGGTCGTCGCGCCGAAGAGCGAGGCGCCGGTCCGGCACATCGAATTCGTGGCGCTCGGCCCGGGCCGCGCCCTGGTGGTGCTGGTGACGGCGGATGGTCAGGTGGAGAACCGGGTCATCGAGGTGCCGGCCGGCCTGCCGCCCTCCGCCCTGATCCAGGCGGCCAACTACCTGAATGCGCGGCTCGCCGGCCGCACGCTCGAGGAGACGCGGGCGCAGGTGGAGGTGGAGATCGCCGCCAACCGCACGGCCCTGGACGCGCTGACGAACCAGGTGGTCGCGGCCGGGCTCGCCACCTGGACGGCGGGCGGGGCGGGGGGCGGCGGCTCGCTGATCGTGCGCGGCCAGGCGCGGCTCCTGGAGAACCTGGACGCCATCGCGCAGGTGCAGGAGATCCGCGCGCTGTTCGAGCGGCTGGAGGCGCAGGAGACGGTGCTGCGGCTGCTCGACCTCGCCCAGCGGGGGGAGGGCGTGCAGATCTTCATCGGCGCGGAGAGCGGGCTGTTCGGGACGGCCGGGCTTGCGATGGTGGTCTCGCCCTTCCGCAAAGAGCAGCCCGGGGGCGAGCAGCGCATCGTCGGCGCGATCGGGGTGATCGGGCCGACGCGGATCAATTACGGGCGGGTGATCCCGGTCGTGGATTACACGGCACGGGTGATCGGGCGGATGCTGGGGTAGCGCGGCCCGCTCCGGCACCTGGCTGGTGCGGGGGCGGCTCAGCCGCGCGACGGAAAAGGGATGAAAAAAGGCTAGGCTGGCAAAGCTGACTGACAGGCTTTCCGCTCCAGTTCGGCAAGATAGGCCGCCGGGTTGCGCCGGA
>DASQVL010000657.1:0-5255 GCA_035640795.1 Crenalkalicoccus sp.
AGCCGACCAAGGAAACCGGGCCGGGTCGGCGCGAGACGATCGGGAAAGTGCCGCGGAAAAAGGCGCAAAAAAAGGATGGAGGGGGTCCTGGGGGAGGAAGTTCCCTTCCTCCCCCAAGGGCAACCCACGCCAGCTACAGCAACCCCTCCTGCCGGAACGAAAGCTGCCGCCCCTTGCCGATGATCAGGTGGTCGTGCAGCACGATGCCCAGCAGCCCCGCCGCCGACTTCACCTCCGCCGTCATCTCCAGGTCGGCGCGCGAGGGCGTCGGATCCCCGCTCGGGTGGTTGTGCACCAGGATCAGCGCCGTCGCCTGCAACTCCAGCGCCCGCTTCATCACCTCCCGCGGATAGACCGGGGTGTGGTTCACGGTTCCCCGCGCCTGCGCCTCGTCGGCGATCAGCCGGTTCTTCGTATCCAGGTAGAGCACATGGAACTGCTCCACCGTCTCCCGCGCCAGCAGCGCGGTGAGGTAGTCCATCAGCCGGTCCCAGCTGTTCAGCAGCGGCCGGTCGCGGATCTCCGCCCGCGCCAGGCGGAGCGCCGCGGCGCGCACCGTGCGCAGCGCCGCGATGCCTGCCTCACCGAGTCCCGGAATGGCGGCGAGCTCCGGCGTGGGCGCCGCGATCGCCTCGGCGAAGCCGCCGAAGCGGGCCAGTAGCTGCCGCGCGATCGGCTTGGTGTCCCGCCGCGGCAGGGCGATGAACAGCATCATCTCCAGCAGCTCGTGGTCGAGCAGCGCCTCCGGCCCGGCCGTCAGCAGCTTCTGGCGCATGCGGGCGCGGTGGCCTTCCGGCCCGGGATCGGGCGACGCCTTCGGCGGCAGGGCGAGGCCGGGCAGCTCGGCCAGGGCAGGCGGCGCCGGGGCGAGCCCCCCGCCCGCCTCCGCAAAGCCCTTCCGGCGCTTCTCGCCGGCGGCAGATCCCATGCGCCGCACCCCAACCCCGGGCTGCGGACCACCCTGCCGGAACGGAGGCGGAAAGGAAAGCGACTGCGTGGCGGCCCGGCGCCGCCCTCTCCGCCTCAGGCCGCCGGGCGGATGTTCTGGTTGAGCCGGAAAAGGTTGCCCGGGTCGTAGGCCGCCTTGATCGCGGCCAGCCTCTCCCAGTTGCCGCCATAGGCGGCGCGGACCCGCTCCTCGCCCTCGTCGCCGAGGCTGTTCACGTAGACGCCGCCGGTCGAGAAGGGCCGCATGGCCTCCCACACCGATCTCGCCCAGACGATGTTCGCCGCGTCCTGCGCGGGATCCTCCCAGGTCGCGATCGGAATGCAGTCGAAGGCGGCATCGCGGTTCGCATAGGCGGTGGCGTCCGCCGGCACCCGGGCGATCGCCCCGCCGGCCTGCTGCAGCCCGATCACCGTCATCGGCGAGGGCACATGGGCGAACCGGTCCAGCAGCACCTCGATGGCGGCCTCGGCGAGGCCCGGCAGGAAGTGCGTCTTCCAGTAGTAGCGGCGGGTCCGCGGGAACAGCCCGTCCGCAGAGCCCTGCAGCGCGGTGTAGGCGATGGGCGCCACCTGGTCCTGCGCGGGCCGCACCGCGCCCTCGCGCAGCGGGCGCAGCGCCGCCTCGCCCCGCGCCAGGCTGCCGGCGCAGAAGCAGGAGACGGCGAACAGCTTCCCGCCATCCGGCCCGGTCAGGAGGATGCCGAGGGCATCCACCTCGTCCGGGGCCGCCGCGCAGAACGCGGCATATTGCCGCATGGCGTCCCGCGCCCGGTCGAACTCCCAGACCAGCATGCCGCCGAGGACCATGGGCCCGAGCGGATGCAGCCGGTAGGTGAAGGAGGTGACGACGCCGAAATTGCCGCCGCCGCCGCGCAGCGCCCAGAACAGGTCGGGATGCTCCGCCTCGCTCGCGCGCACGATCCGCCCGTCGGCCAGCACGACCTCGGCTTCGAGCAGGTTGTCGCAGGCAAGCCCGACGCTGCGCCCGAGGCGGCCGAGGCCGCCGCCCAGCGTCAGCCCGGCGATGCCGGTGTCGCTGTTCACGCCCATGGTCGTGGCCAGGCCATGCGCCTGGGTGGCGATGTCGAAGCCCCCGAGCCTGGCGCCGGCACCGGCGCGGGCGCTGCGCGCCGCCGGGTCCACCTCGACGCGCGCCATGGTGCCGAGATCGATGATGAGCCCCGCCTCGCAGGAGGAGGCGCCGGAGATGCTGTGCCCGCCGCCCCGCACGGCGAGCGGCAGGCCGGTCTCGGCCGCGAACAGGACGCAGGCGCGGACATCCTCGGCGGAGGCGCAGCGCGCGATGGCGGCTGGCCGCCGGTCGATCATGCCGTTCCAGAGCCGGCGCGCCGCCTCGTAGCCGGTTGCGCCGGGCAGCAGCAGCTCACCCGACAGTTGCTCGCGCAGGTGTCCCAAGGCGTCCTGCACGGAGCGCGTGAGGGTCGCGGTGTCCGTGCCGTGGCGTTCCGTGTCCATGGCGCTGGCCTCCTCCGGTACAGGATCACGAGGCTTGGCGCGCATTTCAAATGCTCAGTTTTCAGCCGTGGATGAGATGGCTTCAGCTACGGTCGCGGCATGCAACGCCGCCTGCCCTCTCTGACCGCGCTGCGTGCCTTCGAGGCGGCGGCGCGGCATCTGAGCTTCCAGGCCGCCGCCGCGGAACTGGCGGTGACCCCCACCGCGATCAGCCACCAGGTCCGGGAGCTGGAGGCGGCCTGCGGCATGGCGCTGTTCCGGCGCCGGCCGCGCCCCTTGCGCCTGACCGAGGCGGGCGCGCGCCTCCACCCGGTCGTGCAGGCGAGCTTCGACGCGATGGCGGCGGGCGTCGCGGCGCTGCGCGGCGCCGAGCAGCGCCGGCCGCTGCGGGTCACCACGACAAACGCCTTCGCGCATCGCTGGCTGGTGCCGCGGCTGCCGCTGTGGCGCGCAGCGCATCCCGGCTGCGCGCTCGAGGTCATCGGCACGGACGCCGTAGCGGATCTGGGCGCCGGCGAGGCCGACATCGCGATCCGCTATTGCCGCGCCGCGCCGCCCGGGCTGGCGAGCCGGGAGATCATGCGGGACGGCTTCTGGCCCATGTGCAGCCCGGGCCTGCTCCGCGCGCTCGGGAGGCCGGCGCGGCCGGCCGACCTGCTGCGCTTCCCGCTGATCCACATGCACTGGCAGGAGAGCGAGCCCTCGCCACCGAGCTGGCACAGCTGGGCGGCCGCCCATGCCGCGGAGCCCTGTCTCCGTGAAGCCCAGGAGGGCGAGGGACTCTGCTTCCGCGAGGAGCTGCATGCCATCGAGGCGGTGATCGGCGGCCAGGGCGTCGGCATCTGCAGCGACGTGCTGGTCGCCCGTGAGCTGCGGCTGGGCCTGCTGGTGAAGGCCAGTGCGCTGGGGCTGCCCGGCTTCGGGTTCTTCGCGGCGCACCAGCCGGGGCATCCGCGGGCGCCCGCCATCCTGGCCTTCGCGGACTGGATCGCCGCGCAGGCGCGCGAGGATGCGTGGGCCGGCGGCCCGAGCTGCCGCCCGCCATCCATGGCCGCGGGGCGCGGCCTCAGGCCCTGTAGGGCGGCCGGTGCAGCCCGGCAGGGGAGTAGGTGAACACCTCCACCCCCGTCTCGGTCACGCCCACCATGTGCTCGAACTGCGCGGAGAGGCTGCGGTCCCGCGTCACCGCGGTCCAGCCGTCGTCGAGGATCTTCACCTCCGGCCGGCCGGCATTCACCATCGGCTCGATGGTGAAGAACATCCCCGGGCGCAGCACCGGGCCTTCGCCGGGGCGGCCGAAATGCAGCACGTTCGGCGGCTCGTGGAAGCGCCGCCCGATGCCGTGGCCGCAGAAGTCGCGCACCACGGAGAAACGGTTGCGCTCCACGAAGACCTGGATGGCGTGGCCGACATCGCCGAGCGTCGCCCCCGGCCGCACCGCGGCGACGCCCTTCATCATCGCCTCATAGGTCACGTCCAGCAGCAGCCGCGCCCGGGTGGAGGGCTGGCCCGCCACGTACATCCGGCTGGAATCGCCGTGCCAGCCATCCAGGATGACGGTGACGTCGATGTTCAGGATGTCGCCCTCGGCCAGCACGCGCTCGCCGGGGATGCCGTGACAAACCACGTGGTTGATCGAGGTGCAGATGGACTTCGGGTAGCCCCGGTAGCCGAGCGGCGCCGGCGTCGCACCGTGCCGGGCCATGAACTCGTGGCACAGCCGGTCCAGTTCGCCCGTGGTCACGCCCGGGCGGACATGCGGAGCGATCATGTCGAGCGTCTCGGCGGCCAGGCGGCCGGCGCGACGCATGCCGGCGAAATCCTCGGGGCGGTGAAGGGTGATGCGGCGCTGGTCGGCGCCCTGCTGCTCCATGGTGTTGGTGGTCTCTGGTGCTGGGGCGAGCCTCGAAGATGCGCGCGGGGGGCGGGGGCTGCAAGCCTCGGGGCGGCCGCGCAACCCTGCTTTGCGCTGGCCTGCTACCGCCCGGCCTTCTCCCCAGCGCTCCGCTCCGCGGTGCCCAGCGCCTCGGCGAGTCGCGCGGTCGCGCTGCCCGGCCGGGCCGGGCGGCTCTGGCTTTCATGCGGGGCCCAGCCGGTCATCACGAGGAGCCGCAGCGGCAGGGCCACCGTCCCGTCCGGCTGCGCCGGCAGCCGCGCTGCCGCCAGGGGCAGCAGCGCACGCGGCGGAATGCGGGGGTCGCGCGCCAGCACGGCGTTCGTCTCGCCCGCGGCGCGCAAATCCTCGAACACCGCCATCGGCCGACGATAGGCAAGCGGCAGCCATTCGGCATCGGCGACCGGCAGGGCGAAGCCGGCGCGCTGCAGCAGGCCGGCGAGATCGGCAAGCTCCGGGAAGGGCGAGACGCGGGGCGAGAGGCCGCCGCGCAGTTCCGATTCGGCGGCCGCCAGCGCCTCCCTGAGTGGCTGCAGCGTGCCGAGACCGGGGAGCGCGGCGAGGAACAGCCCGTCCGGCCGCAGGCAGCGGCGGATCTGCACCAGCGCACCGGGCAGGTCGTTGGTCCAGTGCAGCGAGAGGCTCGCCACCACCAGGTCGAAAGCGCCCTCGGCGAAGGGCAGCCATTCCTCGTCCCCGGCGACGGGGAGGCCGCCGGCCCGCGCCGCCATGCGGGGCGCGAGGTCCATGGAGACGATGCGGGGGATGCCGCGGGCGCGGAGCATGGGCGCGACCACGCCGCGGCCACCGATATCGAGCGCGCTCGAGAAGCGGCGGGTCAGGTCGTCGAGGCGCTCCAGCAGGCGTTCCGCCGCCGATTCCAGCACCGGGGCGACTCGGTCCACCGTGGCGGCGGCGCGGTCCCGCCGGCGGCGCA
>DASQVL010000658.1:0-6706 GCA_035640795.1 Crenalkalicoccus sp.
GGGCCAGGGCGGGGGCGGCGAGGCGGAAATTCCGGAGGACGGACATGATGCCATCTCCAACGATCCGTCGGGGGGCGGCGGCGCCCGATGCGCCGCGGCAAGGCGCCCTCGACCGGTGGAAGCACCCTCGCCCCGGCAGCCTCTCCCCGCCTCGCCTGCGGCCATACCGATGCGTATGGCAAGGCACCGCACCGTGATCGGCGCGGCGTGCACGCCCGTCCGCAACCTGCTAATCTAGAGCCGCCACCCGCCGTGCATCGCGACGATCCCGCCCGAGAGGTTGCGCCACGCCACCTGCTCGAAGCCCGCCGCGCGCAGCATCCCTGCCAGCGTCTCCTGGTCCGGGAAGGTGCGGATGCTCTCGGCGAGGTAGCGGTAGCTCTCGGCATCGGCGGCGACGCGCCGGCCCAGCGCCGGCAGCACGCGGAAGGACCAGGCGTCGTAGAGCGGCACCAGTGGCGCGATCTCGAGGCGCGAGAATTCCAGGCAGTGGAACCGCCCGCCCGGGCGCAGCACGCGCCGCGCCTCCCGCAGCACGGCGGGCTTGTCCGTGCAATTGCGCAGGCCGAAGGCGATCGAGACTCTCTCCACGCTGCGGTCGGGCAATGGCAGACGCTCCGCGTCGCAGGCGAGGAAGCGGAGCCCGCCGGCAAGCCCGCGCTCCAGCGCGCGCGCCTGGGCGATGGCGAGCATGGCCGGGTTGACGTCCGAAAGCAGCACGCGCCCGGCGCCGCGCCGGCGCGCCAGGAAGGCGACGTCCCCGGTGCCGCCGGCGAGGTCGAGCAGCGTGTCCCGCGGCCCGGCGGCGATGGCGGCGACGAAGGCGCTCTTCCAGCCGCGATGCAGGCCGAGCGACATCAGGTCGTTCATCAGGTCGTAGCGCGGCGCGACGCTCTCGAACACGTCGCGCACCAGCCGCGCCTTCTCGGCGCGCGGGACCTTGCGGAAGCCGAAATCGGTGGTGCCGGACATGCCGCTCCCTGCCTCGCCCGCCCGGTTCCCTCGCGGGCCCGGCGGGCCTAGCACCTGGGCAGGAAGCGCGGGAGGGCGAGGGGAGGCGATGCCGGAACTACCCGAGGTGGAGACGGTGACCCGGGGGCTCTCCGCCGTGCTGACGGGCCGGCGGATCACGGCTGCGCGCATCGCCCGGCCCGACCTCCGCTGGCCCTTCCCGCCGGGCCTCGCGGAAAGGCTGACCGGAGCGCGGGTGGAGGGATTCCGCCGCCGCGGCAAGTACATGCTGATGCGGCTCGCCGATGGCTGGTCCGTGCTGATCCATCTCGGCATGTCCGGGCGCATGGTGGCGCGCCGGGTCGGCGAGGCGCCGGCGCCCGGCCTCGGCCCGCAGGGTGCCGCCTCCGACGCGCGCGGGCGGGACGCCGCACCGGAGGCGCATGAGCATCTGGTGATCGAGACCGAGGATGGCTGGCGCGTCGGCTTCGTCGATCCGCGCCGGTTCGGCTGCGTGGACCTGGTGCCGACAGCGGCGGAGGACGCGCACCGGCTGCTCGCCGGGCTGGGGCCGGAGCCGCTGGAGCCGGGCTTCACCGCGGAGCGCCTCTCCGCCGCGCTGGCCGGCCGGATCACGCCCATCAAGGCGGCGCTGCTCGACCAGGGTGTGGTGGCCGGCCTCGGCAACATCTATGTGTGCGAGGCGCTGTTCCGTGCCGGCGTCGCACCGCGTCGCCTCGCTGCCTCGGTCGCCGGCGCGCGCGCCGCGCGCCTCGTCCCCGCGATCCGCGATGTGCTGAGCGAGAGCATCGCGGCCGGCGGCTCCTCGCTCAGGGATTATGTTCGCGCGGATGGCGAGCTTGGCGTCTTTCAGGACCGCTTCAAGGTCTACGACCGGGAAGGCGCGCCCTGCGAGCGCTGCCCCGGCGCGCCGGCCTGCAGCGGCATCCGACGCATCGTGCAGTCCGGCCGCTCTTCCTTCTATTGCCCGCGCACCCAGCGCTGATATCCTGACGCAAGTGCGAGGGGAAACGTCGCCATGGCCGAAGCCAGCATGGTCCTGACCGAACGTCAGGGGCGGGTTGCCATTCTCCGGCTCAACCGTCCGCAGGCGCTGAACGCGCTGTGCGACCAGCTGATGGAGGAGCTGGGCGCGGCGCTCGCGCAGCTGGACGCCGATCCCGAGATCGCGGCGATCGTGCTCACCGGCAGCGAGAAGGCCTTCGCCGCCGGCGCCGACATCAAGGAGATGCAGTCGCGCAGCTTCCCCGCGGTCTACTTCGACGACTTCATCGGCAAGCGGTGGGAGGCGGTGACGCGGGTCCAGAAGCCGGTGATCGCCGCGGTGGCCGGCTATGCGCTCGGCGGCGGGTGCGAGCTGGCGATGATGTGCGACATCGTCATCGCGGCCGAGAATGCACGCTTCGGCCAGCCGGAGATCAATCTCGGCGTCATCCCGGGCGCCGGCGGCACGCAGCGCCTGACCCGCGCGGTCGGCAAGGCGAAGGCGATGGAGATGATCCTGACCGGCCGCATGATGGATGCGCAGGAGGCCGAGCGCAGCAACCTCGTCGCCCGCGTGGTGCCGACCGACCAGGTGGTGGCCGAGGCGGTGAAGCTCGGCGAGAAGATCGCCGCGCTGTCCGCACCTGCCGTCGCCATCGCGAAGGAAGCCGTGAACCGTGCCTTCGAGACCACGCTGGCGGAAGGCGTGCGTTTCGAGCGGCGGGTGTTCCAGGCATTGTTCACGACCGCCGACCAGAAGGAGGGCATGGCGGCCTTCGCCGAGAAGCGCAAGCCCGCCTTCGTCAATCGCTGAGACAGCGCCCCTTGACCGCGCCACGCCACGACGGCTAGAAGCATCGCCCTTCGGCCGCCTGCGCGGTCGCCCCCTTGTTCCGCTGAGCAGACATCGTCACGCCATGGCCAACACGGCATCCGCCCGCAAGCGCATCCGCCAGACCGAAAAGCGCACCACCCGGAATCGCGCGCGGCGTTCCCGCGTGCGGACCTATCTGCGGAGGGTGGAACAGGCGATCGCGGGCGGGGACAAGGCCGCGGCGCAGGAGGCGCTGAAGGCGGCGCAGCCGGAACTGCACCGGGCGGCCGGCAAGGGCGTGCTGCACCAGAACAGCGTGGCGCGGAAGCTCTCGCGGCTTTCCGCGCGGATCAAGGCGCTCGGCACCGCTCCCGCCCTCCAGGCCTGAATACTCGGTACCACAGCCCGTATCGCGTCAGAACTGATCATGTATTGATCGGGCTGATCACCGATGCGTCCGCGCGTCACTCCGTTCGACCGCTTGGTTGAAGTAGATGACTACAAATGGTATGCATTTTATAGTGATAGCTGACTTACGAAGACTAAAGTTACCATTTACGCCGACTGAGCCGGCGCGTTAGTCTCTTGGCATCCGACCGAGATCGCCGTGGCGCCCCCGCCCCGGCGGCGGCGGGATAGAACGGTGGTGTCGGGCGTTGCGGCGGACGGATCCGCGGCGCGCCGCCGCTGGCAGGATGCGAGAGGAGGCCGACCGATTGCCCCCCGATACGCCCGGAGAGTTGGCCGCCAGCTGGGCCCGCATCCGCGGGCGCCTGCGCGAGGAGGTCGGTGAGGTCGAGTACCGCACCTGGCTCAGGCGCATGACGCTCGCCGGCGTGGAAGGCGACGAGGCGGTCGTCCTGCTGCCGACCCGCTTTCTCCGGGACTGGGTGAACAGCCATTACGGCGAACGCCTGCGCCTGCTCTGGCAGGCCGAGGTGCCGGCCGTGCGCCGCCTCGAGGTGCGGGTGGCCCAGCCGGCGATGGCGGAGGCGCTGGCGGAGGGCACGACCGAGCCGCCGGGCCTCGCCGAAAGCCTCGCGCCGCGCCCGGCCGAGCCGCGGGGCCCCGAGCCGCGCGTCGAGTGGCTCGCGCCGCTGGAGCCGCGCTTCACCTTCGACACCTTCGTGGTCGGCAAGCCGAACGAGTTCGCCCATGCCTGCGCCCGCCGGGTAGCCGAGAAGCCGGCCAGCCCGGGCTTCAACCCGCTCTTCCTCTACGGCGGCGTCGGCCTCGGCAAGACCCACCTGATGCACGCCATCGCCTGGGCGATCCGCGAGCGCGACCCCTGCTGCACCGTCGCCTACATGAGCGCCGAGAAGTTCATGTACCGCTTCATCGCGGCGCTGCGCAGCCAGAACACCATGGAGTTCAAGGAGACGCTGCGCGCCGTCGACGTGCTGATGATCGACGACCTGCAATTCCTGATCGGCAAGGACAACACCCAGGAGGAATTCTTCCACACCTTCAACGCCCTGGTTGACCAGGGCAAGCAGATCGTGGTCAGCGCCGACAAGTCGCCCTCCGACCTCTCGGGCATCGAGGACCGGCTGCGCACCCGCCTCGGCTGCGGCATGGTCGCCGACCTGCACGCCACCACCTATGAGCTCCGCCTCTCCATCCTGCAGGCCAAGGCGGCGGCGGCGCATGTCGAGGTGCCGGGCAAGGTGCTGGAACTGCTCGCCCATCGCATCACCCAGAACGTGCGGGAGCTGGAGGGGGCGCTGAACCGCCTGGTCGCCCACGCCAACCTGTTCGGCCGGCCGGTGACCATCGAAACCGTGCACGAGGTGCTGCACGACATCCTGCGAGCGCATGAGAAGCGCGTCTCGATCGAGGAGATCCAGAAGCGCGTCGCCGAGCACTACAATATCCGCCTGACCGACATGTCCTCCGCCCGCCGGGCGCGCAACGTGGCGCGGCCGCGCCAGGTCGCCATGTATCTCGCCAAGCAGCTCACCCCGCGCTCGCTGCCGGAGATCGGCCGGAAATTCGGCAATCGCGACCATACCACCGTCATGCATGCCGTCTCCCGGGTCGCCGAGCTGATGCAGCAGGACGCCACCTTCGCCGAGGACGTGGCGCTGCTCCGGAAGATGCTGGAGACCTGAGACGGGCGTGCGTCTGCGTAGAGGCACAAATGTTCCGATCGCCGGCGCGGCCATCCGGCCGCTCGGCCCATTGCGCGGGCTGCGGGTCAGGACCGAAGCCCGGCGGTATGAGGCCCTGGCCCCGCCCGGCGCCGGCCGGGCTTGGTCCGCGCCGCGCCCCGGCATAGGTTAGTATTGCGAATCCGCCGCGCCTGGCCGCCGGGCGCTCCGCCCGGCGGGGGGCGCCCAGCGAAGCGGGATGCGGAGCGGGAGCGGCGCGCGTCGGGGAGCCTGAGGGGCGATGAAGGTTACGGTCGAGCGGGCGATCCTCCTCAAGGCGCTGGCCCATGTGCAGAGCGTCGTCGAGCGGCGGAACACCATCCCCATCCTGGCCAATGTGCTGATCGCGGCCGAGAAGGACGCGCTGCGGCTGACCGCGACGGACATGGAGATCGCGGTGGTGGAGGAGGTGGCCGGCGTCCAGGTGGACCGTCAGGGCCGCACCACCGCCCCGGCCGCGACGCTGTTCGAGATCGTCCGCAAGCTGCCGGAGGGCGCGCGGATCATGCTGGAGCAGGGCGGCGGCGACGCGCCGCTCTCGCTTCGGGCCGGGCGGTTCCAGACCTCGCTCGCCGTGCTGCCGGTGGACGACTTCCCCTCCATGACCGAGGGCAAGCTGCCGCACCGCTTCGCCTTGCCGGCCGGGCAGCTGCGGGAACTGGTGGACCGCACCCGCTTCGCGATCAGCACGGAGGAGACGCGCTATTACCTGAACGGCATCTACCTCCATGCGACGGAAGGCGAGGCCGGCCGCGTGCTGCGCGCCGTGGCGACGGACGGCCACCGCCTGGCGCGGGTGGAGCAGCCGCTGCCGGAGGGCGCGGGCGGCATGCCCGGCGTCATCGTGCCGCGCAAGACGGTGGCCGAGCTGCGCAAGCTTGCCGAGGAGACGCAGGACGAGATCCGCGTCGCCCTCTCCGACACCAAGATCCGCTTCGATATCGGCCCGGTGCAGCTGACCAGCAAGCTGATCGACGGCACCTTCCCGGAATATGAGCGCGTCATCCCGCGCGGCAATGACAAGGTGCTGCGGGTGCAGAAGAAGGAATTCGCCGAGGCGGTGGGCCGCGTCGCCGCCATCAGCAGCGAGCGGTCGCGCCCGGTGAAGCTCAGTCTGGACCGCAATCGCCTGCTGCTCTCTGCGGCGAGCCCGGAGCAGGGCCAGGCGCAGGAGGAGCTGGACGAGGAGGTGGTCCGCTACGAGGCGGCGCCGCTCGAGATCGGCTTCCAGGCGCGCTACCTGAACGACATCACCGACCAGATCGCCGAGCAGGTGGAGTTCCGCTTCGCCGACGGCTCGGCGCCGACGGTGGTGACCGATGCGGCGAAGCCCGAGGCGCTCTACGTGCTGATGCCGATGCGGGTCTGAGCGGCCGGGTTGGCGCAAGACGGCGGGGAAGCGAGCGGAAAGCGGATGAGAAAAAGGTAGGTGGGGGTGTGGGGGAGGGAGTTCCCTCCCTCCCCCACGGGCAACCTACACCTTGCCCCGGATCCGCGCCCAGGCCAGCAGCGCCGCGTCATAGGGCAGGGCCGGCACCTCCCGCAGCCGCCACCACCAGCGCTTCCGCCACCCGCTCGCTGCCGGCGCCGCTGGCGGCGGCACCGCCCGCGCCGGCAGCCCGGCCAGGCGCAGCAGCACCAGGCAGCGCGGCAGGTGGTAGGCGCTGCTCGCCGCCCGCACCGGCCCGTCATGGCCGCGCGCCCTGAGCAGCGCCGCGCAGGCACGGACGGAGGAGAGCGTGTCCGTCCCCGTCGGCTCCTCCAGCACGCGCTCGGCGGGCACGCC
>DASQVL010000659.1:0-4644 GCA_035640795.1 Crenalkalicoccus sp.
GCGCCGCTCCGGACCAAGCAGGCCATCGAGGAACAGCCCCGCCGAGTGCGCCATCCGCTGCCGTCCGAACACCGGCCGCATCCGTGCCTTGGCCGCTCGCAACGACGACGCCCAGAGCTCGAGCGTCGTCTCGAAGGATGCGCCGCTCATCAGCTCGCTCCCCGTCACCCGGGGCGAACGCAGCAACTCCGACAAAGTGCAACTGTAATGCTAGAGCAGATCGCGGACGGGCGTGCACGCCCGGGAGCGTGAATCTGCTCTCGCTCTAGTAATCCGCGGCAATACCAGATCAGCGCGCCGCGCAGCGCCGCCGAGGTCGGCGACCTGGCCAATCCGTCCACGGTCTTCCTGCGCTGCCTGCGCTGAGCGCCGTCTCGCGGCGTGCGCCCGCGTACAGCGCGACGCGACGGGGTGGAGCAGCCTGCAGGCTCCAGAGGCACGCAGGAAGGAGAGCCAACATGGAGGCCCGCAAGCAGCCCCCGACCCGCGCGTGGCGCGAGTGGCTGCTCGCCGGAGTCGGGCTGGCCTATGTCGCCGGCTTCATGCTGCTAGGTTGCCCTTGAGGGAGGAAGGGAACTTCCTCCCCCAAGACCCCCTCTATCCTTCTTCTGATCCTTTCTCCGCGGCGCTTGCCCGGTCCGCCTGGGAGACTCCCAGCCAGCCGGTAGTCTTCCAGCGGAACCCCGTGTCGACGGCCAAGGCTGGAACATCCACTTTGATCATGGTTGTGCGGTTACTGTCGCAACGCGTCTCCAAAGCGCTGGCATGCTTGTGCAACACGAAGAACCCAGAAGGGCTTTTGTCGAGATGGAGGTGTCCCGTGGGAGACGTTGTCAGCACGACCGATCAGGCGATTCCTGCTCCTCCAGCCGCCGATTTGCCGGTTCTCAAGGTCGAGCAGCTGGACGCAGATCCTCACGGCATATTCCGCCACTACCGCATCACCCACCCTGTCGTCGCACACGAACTGGGCGGCTACATCGTGCTCCGCCACGCCGACGTCGACCGGCTCATCAAGGATCCCCGTGCCCGCGCGACTGAGACGGCCTATCCGGAAATGCTTGGCGTCACGGCGGGGACGCTGTTTGATGCGTTCCAATATGGCATGCTCACCGCCAACGGCGAGGTTCACCACAATCGTCGCTCGCCGTTTTCGAGGACGTTCTCGACTCGGATCATAGCTGAGTTGCGACCACGCATCAGGCGATGCGCGGAGGAACTCATCGATAGCTGGTATGCCGATGGACGAGTCGAGTTTGTTGAGCGATTCGCGACGCAGCTTCCAGCCCGCGTCATCAGCGATCTGCTCGGCTTGCCGCGAGAGGACATCCCGTCGTTTACAAAGCTCGTCTACGAAGTGACGCGGTTCGTCAGCCTTAGCATAACACAGGATGAGATCCCTCGCTCCGAGGCAGCGAGCCGGCAGCTGCAGAGTTATGTTGAGGAGCTGCTCGATGACAGACGCCGCGCCCCTTGTGACGACTTCCTTTCAATTTTCCTGATGGCGTCTGACGAGGCAGCCAAACTGTCGCCGCTCGAAGTCATTTTCCAGATCGTTCAGCTCATCGTTGCCGGCACCGACACGACCCGCGTCGCAATCGTCATGCAGGTGGCTCTTCTGCTTCAACATCGCGAGCAATGGGAGGCAGTATGCCGTGATCCGGGGCTGGTTCCGGCCGCGGTCGCGGAGGCAATGCGCTTCGAGCCCAGTGTCGCGTCGACTTCCCGGATTGCGACCGAAGACATCGAGGTCGGCGGCGCTGTTCTCCCTGCCGGGCGCATGGTCTTGCTGTCCACGATGTCGAGCATGCGCGACGGGCGAGCTTACGAACGCCCTGACGTATTCGACATCAGCCGGACCAATCAACCGCGGCTGCACCCGGTCTTCGGTGGCGGCGCCCATCGCTGCCTTGGTGAGGCGCTTGCGCGAGCCGAGCTGGAGGAGAGCCTGGCGGTATTGGCGGCCCGCATCCCGCAGCTCCGATTGGACAAGGCACCCGCGATCAAGGGCCACAGCGGTATCCGTCGGGTCGACTCCATGCACCTCTCGTGGCGGATGTGATGCCGCATCGCCTCCGGCGTCTTCGGCACCGCATTGCCTCCTCGTCCCGACCCTCGACCAGGCCGGGACCGCACTCACCGCCCCGGCAGCGAAAGCCGCGCCAGCAGCCCCCCCTCCTCCGCCGCCTCCAACGCCAGCCCGCCCCCGTACAGCTCCGCCAGGTCGCGCACGATGGCGAGGCCGAGCCCGCTGCCCGGCGCCGCCTCGTCCAGCCGCGTCCCGCGCGACACCACCTGCGCGCGCTGCTCCGGCGTCAGCCCCGGACCGTCATCGGCCACGGCGACCACCACCGCCGCGGCGTCGCGCCGCACGCGCAGCGCCACGCGCCGGCGCGCCCACTTGCAGGCGTTCTCAAGCAGGTTGCCCAGCATCTCCGCCAGGTCCTGGTGGTCCACCCGCACTCGCGCCCGCGCATCGCCCGCCACCTCGATCTCGAGGCCCCGCTCCGCGAACAGCCGCCGCAGCACCCGCGCCAGCTCCCCCGCGACGTCGAGCGGCACCACCTCCGCCGCCGCGGAGCCGGTGAGCGCAGCCGCCCGGGCACGCGCCAGGTGGTGCTGCACCAGCCGCTCCATCGCCGCGTTCTGCGCCTGCGCGGTGCCGATGTCCGGCGCCTCCGCCGTCAGCGCGATGCGCTGCGCGGCGAGCGGCGTCTTCAGCGCATGGGCGAGGTTGCCGACATGCGTCCGCGCGCGCTCCACCGTCGCGCGGTTCTGCGCGACGAGCGCGTCGATCTCCTCGAGCAGCGGTGCGATCTCGATGGGGGCGGAGGTCGCGGCCAGCCGGTCCCGCTCGCCGGCACGCACCTTGGCCAGCGCACGGCGCGCACGCCGCAGCGGCGCCAGCGCCCAGACCACCTGCGCTGCGATGCCGCCGACCAGGCCGGCGCCGAGCACGCCGAAGGTGACGAAGACCAGCAGCTGCAGCCGCCGCACGTCGCGATCCACCCCGTCGCGCGCCACCGCCACCTCGACGAGGATCGGGGTTCCGCCCGCCTCCGGCACCACCGCGCGCTGGGCAAGTCGGAGGCGCTGGCCGCGCGGCCCGGGCATGTCCAGGATCCTGACGCCCGCCCCGGCGGCCAGGTCGAAGGGCGGCAGCCGCGCATCCCAGAGCGAGCGCGAGGTGGCGGTGCCGCCGCCAGGTACGGCGATCTGCCAGTAATAGCCGGAGTAGGGCTGGCCGAAATTCGGCTCGGACAGCGCCCGCACCTGGCCGAGGCGCGGCCTGCCGTCCTGGCCCAGCATGGCGGCGCCGGCCACGGCATCCAGCAGCTTGACCAGGCGGCCATCGAAGGTGCGGAGCAGCTGCGCCGAGGCGAGGCTGACGATGAGCCAGCCCGCCAGGGTGAGGCCGATCGCGACCCAGGCGCCCGAGAGCAGCGCGAGCCGGAGGGTGAGCGAGCGGAACGGCACCGCTCAGCCGCCGGCGGGCACGGCGAGGCGGTAGCCCTGGCCGCGCAGCGTCTCGATCAGTGCCGGGTCGAGCTTCCGCCGCAACCGCCCGACGACGACCTCGAGCGTGTTGGAATCGCGGTCGAAATCCTGTGCGTAGAGATGCTCCGTCAGCTCGGTCTTGGAGATCACCTGGCCCGGTCGGTGCGCGAGATAGGCGAGCAGGCGGAACTCCAGCGCGGTGAGCCGGACCGGCACGTCGCGCAGTGCGACGGTGCCGGCGGCGGGGTCGATGCGGAGCTCGCCCAGCGCGATCTCCGCCTGTGCGCGGCCATGGGCGCGGCGCACCAGGGCGCGCACCCGCGCCAGCAGCTCGCCCATCGCAAAGGGCTTGGCCAGGTAGTCATCCGCCCCGGCATCAAGGCCCGCGACCTTGTCCGTCCAGGCGTCGCGCGCCGTCAGGATCAGCACCGGCATGGCACGCCCGGCGGCGCGCCAGCGGCGCAGCACGGTCAGCCCATCCAGGTGCGGCAGGCCGAGATCGAGCACCACGGCGTCATAGGGCTCGGTCTCGCCGAGGAACAGCGCTTCCTCCCCGTCCGGCGCGTGGTCCACGGCAAAATGCGCCTCTTCCAGCGCGGCGCGGAGCTGCGCGGCCAGCGCCGCATGGTCCTCCGCCACCAGGACCCGCATCAGCGCCGCTCCTGCACCGGGCCGTGGGTGTCGGTCACGGCGCCGGTGGCGGCGTCCACCTCCACCCGGTACATGTGGCCGGAGGGCGGCAGCAGCTTGAAGCGGTAGGACCAGCGACCCTCCTCGTGGTCCAGCTCGGTCGCGACGACCTGGCCGACATAGCGGCGCTCGACCTCGGCCAGCAGCTGGTCGAGCGGCCGGATCCGCCCGGCCTCGGCGGCGGCGCGGGCGCGGTCGTGATCGTCATCCTCCTCCTCCTCGGCCGCGGCGGGGCGAATGGCCAGCAGGGCGAGCCCCGCCAATGTGGCGAGGAAGCGGCGTCGCATCGGGCAACCCTGGACGGTGCAAGCTGAACCGCGGCTGAACCGCGCGCTCAGCCCCGGTTCAGCCGCGGGGGTGGATGGTCCGGCCTGACGGGCGGGAGGGCAATCCCCGCCGGCCGGAGGGCGTGATGGCTGACCTCGACGTGACCTGGGCGTGTTTCGGGCTGTTCCT
>DASQVL010000660.1:0-3781 GCA_035640795.1 Crenalkalicoccus sp.
GCGCCGGTCCGGCCATGCTTCACGCGGTTGGCGGCCGCCTGCCGGGCCGCCGCCGCACGGTCGCGCGCCTTCCGCGCGCGGTTCAGGTTGACGAGCTCTCCCATGCCCGCAGGATAGGGCGCGATCCCCGGCAAGGAAATCTCCGCATGGCCACCGACCGCCTGACGCTGACCGCTGCCGATGGCCACACCCTGGCCGCCTACGCCACCGCCCCGGCGACGCCGCGCGCCGGCCTCGTCGTCGTGCAGGAGATCTTCGGTGTGAACCGGCACATGCGCCGCGTCTGCGACGACTTCGCCGCGGCAGGCTACGCCGTGGTGGCGCCGGCGCTGTTCGACCGCGTGCAGCGCGGGGTCGAGCTCGGCTACGCGCCGGAGGAGGTGGCGCGCGGGCGCGACCTGCGGGCGGGCATAGATCCGGGTGCGACGCTGCTCGACATCCTTGCCGCCGCGGCGGCGCTGCCCGCGGGCCTCGCGCGCGGCATCGTCGGCTATTGCTGGGGCGGCACCGTCGCCTGGCACGGTGCCACGCGCAGCACGGCCTTCCGCGCCGCCTGCGGCTGGTATGGCGGCGGCATCGCCGCGGCGAAGGAGGACGTGCCGAACTGCCCGACCCAGCTGCATTTCGGCGAGACCGACGCCTCCATCCCGATGGCGGATGTCGAGGCGGTGCGGGCGGCGCGGCCGGAGGTGGAGGTGTTCGTCTACCCCGGCGCCGGCCACGGCTTCGGCTGCGAGGAGCGCGGCAGCTACGAGCCCCGCGCCGCCGCGCTGGCGCAGGAACGGACCCTGGCCTTCTTCGCCCGGCATCTGTGAGGGCGCCGACGGGACGCCATTCCGTGATCGGGCCGCCGTCGCAACCGGCGCGGCCGCCGCACGTTCCCCCGGCGAACCGGAGGAGACATGGCGGCCATGAGCTCGACCGTCCTCATAATCGTCCTGATCATCGTGCTGCTGGCGGTACTGCCCACCTGGCCCTACAGCTCAGCCTGGGGCTACTACCCTTCCGGCGTGCTCGGCCTGATCGTCGTCATCATCCTGCTGCTGGTGTTGTTCGGCCGGTTGTGAGCCGCGGTTGATGGAGGTCCGCCTGGCCGGGCGGTCCTGGCGGCTCACCGGCGATCCCGGCGACAGCTATTTCCGCCACATTGCCGATCATGCGGCCGGCATGGCGGAGATGACGGCGATCGCCGCCGCCCTCCTGCCGGCGCAGGGGGTGGCGCTGGATGTCGGCGCCAATCTCGGCCTCACGGCCATCGCCTTCGCGGCACTGGCGCCGCAGGGGCGCGTCATCGCCGTGGAGCCCGCGCCGCGGACCTTCGCCGCGCTGCGCGCCAACCTGGCGGCGAACGGGCTGGACGGGCGCGTGGCGGCGGAGGGTGTGGCGCTGGCCGCCGCCCCTGGCGAGGTCGCCTTCCACGCCGAACCCGATCATTCCGCCGGCGCCAAGCTGGTCTCCGACCGTGCGCTGGACCGCGCGCGCCTGGCGCCGGAGACGGTGCGGGCCGAGACGCTGGACGCGCTGGTGGCGCGGCACGGGCTGGGGCGCCTCGACCTGATCAAGGTGGATGTGGAGGGCTTCGAGGGCGACGTGCTGGACGGTGCCGCCGCCACCCTCGCGCGCTTCCGGCCGGCCTGCATCGTCGAGTTCAATGCCTGGACGCTGCTGTGCAACCGGGACGCCAATCCGCGCCACGTCCTGGAGGCCTGGCTGGCGCGCTTCCCCTTCGTGCACGCCTTCCGCGGCCAGGCGGCCCCGCAGCGCGTGACGGCGGAGACGGCGCTCGGCTTCCTGCACGACCATCTGGTGCAGCGGCGCTGCGCGGACGACCTGGTGCTGTCCTTCGACGCGGCGTGGCTCGGCCGCTGGCGGCCGCCGGCCGGGTAGCGGCCGCGGCCGATCGCGGACTACAACGCCGCCGCGTCCAGCCGCAGGATCGCCCGCGCCAGGGCCTGCGCGCGCGGCACCATCGTCGCGATGTCCAGATACTCCTCCGGGCTGTGCGCCTTGCCGCCGACGGGCCCGACGGAGCAGAGCGTCGGCGTCCCCACCGCGGCGGTGAAGCCGCTGTCGGCGCAGCCGCCGGAGAACTCGCCACGGATGTCGAGGCCGCTCTCTGCCGCGGCGCCGCGATAGGCCTCGAACAGCCTCGCACTCGCCGGCGACTGGGTCAGCGGCAGGAACTCGCCCCGGATGGTCAGCTTCGCGCGCGTGCCCGGCACCGAGGCACGCGCCACGATGACCTCGATCTTCGCCATGATCTCGTCGCGGTCGGCAGGCTCCACGTAGCGGAGATCGATCTGCCCCTGCGCCCAGGGGGCGACGGTGTTCACGCTCTGCCCGCCGGAGACCAGGCCCACATTCAGCGTGATGCCGCGCTTCAGGTCGGTCAGCGCGTGGATCGCCTGGATCTTGCGCGCCAGCTCCTCGATGGCGCTGATGCCGGATTCGAAGCTGCCGCCGGAATGCGCGGCCTTGCCCTCGATGTCCATGATGGAGAAGACGCCGCCCTTGCGGCCGGTGACGACGCCGCCCGAGGGCCGGCCCGGTTCGCTGTTGAACACCACGCGGGCGCTCCGCGCCGTCTCCTCGATCACCGGCCGGCCTTCCGGGCTGCCGATTTCCTCATCCCCGGTGAACAGGCCGATGAGCGGCCCCGGCGCGCCACCGAACTTCGCGAAGGCGGCGAGGACGAAGAGGTTCATGACCAGGCCCGCCTTCATGTCGGCGACGCCCGGGCCATAGGCGATGCCGCCTTCCACGCGAAAGGGCCGCCGCATCGGCTCGCCCTTCGGGAAGACGGTGTCGCGGTGGCCCATCAGCACGATGCGTTCGCGCCGATTGCCGCTGGCCAGGCGATCGCCGCCGCCCACCGTCGCGCGGAGGCAGTCGCCGTAGCGGCTCTGCGGCAGCACCTCCACCGGGATGCCGTGCGATGCGCAGAATTCCTTCACCAGCGCGCCGACGGCGTCCACGCCCGCCTTGTCGTAGCTGCCGCCATCGGTGTTCACCATGCGCTCGAGCAGGCCGAGCATCGCGTCCTGCTGCGTGGCGAGCCAGGCGGTGATGGCGGCGTCCGGTCCGTCGCTGGTCATGCGGGTTCCTCGGGGGTTGCTGGGGGCAGCCTGTCTCCGGTTGACGCTGAGGGCAATGGCGCGGCGTGAGTTGCCCTTGGGGGAGGAAGGGAACTTCCTCCCCCAAGCCCCCACCATCCTTTTTCTGATCCTTTCTCCGCAGCGCTTGCCCGGTCCGGCTGGAAGACTCCCGGCCGACCGCTTTATTCCACCTTTCCGATCCGCCGCACCGCCCGCACCAGACGCGCGCTGTCCGCCCGGAAGAACCGCTCGAAGGCCTCGCCATCCCGGTAGTCCAGCGTATTGCCGGACGCCGCCAGTGCCCGGCTGAGCTCCGGATCCGCCGCCACCGCGCGCAGCGCCGCCCGCAGCGCGTCGAGCACCGGCGCCGGCGTCGCCGCCGGCGCGAAGACGCCCGCCCAGATGTAGAACTCCACCTCCGGGTAGCCCTTCTCGATCAGCGTCGGCACCTCCTCGAAGCCCTTGAGGCGCTCGGCGCCCCAACAGGCCAGCGCGCTCAGCTTGCCCTCCCGCAGATGCGGCGTCGCCGGCCCGGGGCCCGAGGCGAGCGCCTGCACCTGGCCGGAGAGCAGCGCCGTCATCGCCGGCCCGCCGCCCTGGAAGGGCACGTGCAGCAGGTTGAGCCCGGCCGCCGCGGCGAGCATCGCCATCGGCACGTGCAGCGCCGAGTAATTGCCGGCCGAGGC
>DASQVL010000661.1:0-4497 GCA_035640795.1 Crenalkalicoccus sp.
GCCCATGTCCGACGACGTCCACAAGCGGTTCTCGCTGTTGAAGCGGCACCAGCGTCTGACGCGGGAGGAGTTCTCCGCGCACTACCGCGACGTGCACGGGCCGCTCGCCAGCGGCTTGGCCGGCTTCCGGCGCTACACCTACCGCTACGTGCAGAACCACGTCCTAGCGGCGCCGGGCGCGGCGGGCGACCCGCCCTTCGACGGCGTCACCGAGACCTTCCAGATGCCGCGCCGGGACCTGACGCGCGGCTTCTTCCAGACGCCGGACTACGCCGCGGCCCGGCGCGACGAGGAGGTCCTGTTCGACCTCTCGCGCACGGCCTCGGTCCTGGGCCGCGAGCGGGTCCCGGTGGACGGACCCGAGGCGGCCTGCAAATGCATGGTGCTGCTGGCGACGGAGGTCGGGCCCGGCGACCTGCCGGCGGCGGCCGTCGGCGCGGTGCGCGACGCATTGCCGCGGATCCGCCGTTGGGTGGACAACGCGCTGCTGACGGCCAGCGCCGGCGCCCTGGGCGGCACCGCGCGGCCCTTTCCCTACGACCGCATCGCCGAGCTCTGGTTCGACGACGCGGCGGAGCTGGACCGCGCCTGCCGGGACCCGCGCCTCTCCGCGCTGCTCGGCCAGCGCGCCGACCCGGCCCCGCCGCCCCTCGTCCTCGAGGTCCAGGCGATCACGGTCTTCGCCGAGCCCCGACCGCCCTTCCTGGACGAGCCCTGAGCGATCCGCATGCCACCGGAGGAGAACGCCCCCGTGCCCGTCACCGTGCAGGACCTGCTGAAGGGGCGACTGGCGCTGGTGACCGGTGCCGGCACCGGCATCGGCGCCGCGCTCGCCCGCGGGCTTGCGGCGCACGGCGCCGCCGTGGTCGTCGCCGGGCGCGCCGACACGGCGCTGGCCGGCACTTTGGAAGCGATCACCGCGGCGGGAGGACGCGCCTGGGCGCGGGCGGTGGACGTCGCCCGGCCGGACTCCTGCCGCGAGCTCGCCTTGTGGGTCGGTGGCGAGGCCGGGGAGGTCTCGATCCTGGTGAACAACGCCGGCGTCATCCACTACGCCGGCATGGAGGACCTCGCCGTTGAGGAGGCGTGGCGGAGCACGCTCGACGTCAACCTCTCCGGACCCTTCAACGTGGTGAGGGCCTTCCTCGCGCCGCTGAAGGCGACCCGCGGCGCGGTCGTCAACATCGCGTCCATCGCGGCCTTCATCTACACGGGCAACACCGTCGGCTACTCCGCCTCGAAGGGCGGGCTGCGGATGCTGACCGTGGCGCTGGCGCGGGAGCTCGGGCCGCACGGGGTGCGGGTGAACGCGGTCGCGCCAGGCGCCATCGCCACGCCGATGTCTCCCTCCGCCGGCGACCCCGAGAGGCTGGCGGCGCTGCAGCGCCGCGTGCCGCTGGGGCGCATCGGGCAGCCGGAGGACATGGTGGGGCCCGTGGTGTTTCTGGCTTCACCGATGGCCGCCTACGTCACCGGCACGACGCTGGTGGCCGACGGGGGCTACCTGACCAATTAGGCGCGCCCTCTCCTGGGCGCGGATGAGGCCGAGACGGAAAGGAGCAGGACGTGATCGTCGAGGAGCGCTGCTATATGCTGCACCCGCACTGGTCGACGGACGACTACCTGGAGGTGTTCCGCCGCGAGGGGCTGACCTGCAGCGGCGGACCCTGGGCGGCCTGGTCAGCTACTTCACCACCGAGGTCGGGGAGCTGAACGCCACGGTCAGCATCTGGGAGTACGAGTCGTTTGAGGAGCAGCAGCGGCGCCGCGCTGCGCTTGCCGCGGAGCCGGCCTGGCGGGAGTATCTCAGGAAGATCCGGCCGATGATCAGCGCCATGAGCAACCGTCTGATGAACCGGGCGGTTTGAGTGGAGCGCCTCGGCCAGGGAATCTCGTGGAAGGGCGTGGACGGAGTGGATGAGCTGGCGAACGGGCCGCCGTCCGAGGCGGCGGAGGGCGGCGAGACGGCGACGGGCCAGCAGAGCAGCCTGGAGCGGCTCCTGCGCGTCATCGACCTGTTCACGCCCGAGCGGCCGCAGTGGACCGCCGATGAGATCGGCGAGGTCCTGGGTGTCTCCCGCGCCACGCAGTACCGCTACCTCAAGGCCCTGACCGGGGCCGGCCTGCTGGCCTCGGCGGGGCACGGGTCCCATTGCCTGGGCCCGCGCTTCATCGTGATCGACCGGCAGATCCGGCTGTCCGATCCGCTCTTGCGGCACGGGCCGCCGGCGATGGCCCGGGCCTGCCGGGAGCTGGGCCACGCGCAGCTTCTCTGCACCTACTTCGGCAGCCAGGTAATCTGCGTGCATCAGGAGTCGGTGGACCCGAACATCCATTCCAGCATGGAGCGTGGGCGGCCCTTCCCCTTGTTCCGCGGCTCCCCGTCGAGGGCGATCCTGGCCTGGCTGCCGGACGCGCAGCTGCGGAACCTGATGCTCGCCCACGCGCCGACCATCCGGGAGGAGGGGCTGGGCGGCACGTGGGCGGAGTTCCGCCGCTGGGTGAAAAAGGTGCGCGCCGACGGCTACTACCATGGCCGCGGCGAGATCGACCGCGACCTGATGGGCGTCGGCGTTCCGATCCTGCGCACCGACGGCGATCTCGTCGGCAGCCTGACCACGATTATGCCCCGGCAGGACCTGCCGCCCGACGCCCTGCGGCGCTACGTCGAGGTCACCCGGGGCGCGGCGGAGGAGATCGCGTCCCACCTGGAGCCCCGCTAGCACGGCACCTCGTCGGCTAGAGCGGTTCGGCTGAGGGTGGAATCGGGAGTGGGCTGGGTTTTGGTGTTGGAGCGACGCGGGGGGTGTGATTCGTAGGCGTCCGACTTGGTGTCGGAGGCATCAATGGCGTGGCGTCGTGGTCAGACCTACTCGCAGGACTTGCGCGACCGTGTGCTGGCGGCGAACCATCTGAGCGCGCGGCAGGCTGCGGAGCGCTTCGAGGTCAGCGTGTCTTATACCGGGCCCAGGAAGTTCTGACACTTCGTGGAAGCTGCCACGTGCGCGCGCCGAGCACTGGCTGTCGGCGACGGTGCCGTCGGAGGACAGGTCAGAACTTCCTGAGACCGGTATTACGTCATCAAGGCGCGCCAGCGCCGTGCCCGTACCGGCTCGGTAACGCCGCGGCCGCAGAAGCCCTGCCAGCCACGCAAGCTGGTTCACCTGCACGATGCGTTGCGCGAACGGGTGGCCCAGGCGCGCGACGCGACGCTCGCCGAGCACTGCGAATGGCTGGCCGAAAGCCAGGGGGTGGTGGTAGCCTGACGACGGTGTGGAAGACCCTCGGCCAGCTCGGCCTGACACGGAAAAAACGTGCCTGCGCGCGGCCGAACAGACGCGCGCCGACGTCGCCGCCGCCCGTGACCTCTGGCTCGGCCTGCAATCCAGCTTGGACGTGACCAAGCTCATCTTCCTGGATGAGACCTGGGCCAAGACCAACATGACCCGGCTCTATAGCCGCTGCCCGCGCGGCGAGCGCCTGGTCGACCGAGCCCCCTATGGGCATTGGAAGACGAGCACTTTCCTCGCCGGATTGCGCCACGATGGGATCGTCGCCCCCCTGGTGCTGGATGGCCCGATCAACGGTCCGGCGTTTCGAGCGTGGGTCGAACAATTCCTGGCGCCGATCTTGCAGCCGGGGCAGATCGTCATCGCCGACAGGCTGGGCAGCCACAAGGTCGCCGGCGCGCGCGAAGCCATCGAGGCGCGCGGCGCCAGCCTCTGGCTGCTGCCGCCCTACTCGCACGATTTCAATCCCATCGAGCAGGTGTTCGCCAAAATGAAGTCACTGCTGCGCAAGGCCGCTCCGCGCACCCGCGACACCTTGTGGCGCACCATCGGCGACACCATCCGTCGCTTCGCCCCCTCGGAGTCTTGTTGGCAAAATCGCCCAACCCTCAAGGTCCGGAGACTCTCCGCTCTCCACGGCCCGGTTTCGGCGGTGGTTGCGCCGTCGGGCCATCAACCCTGCACGGCAAACCCTGGCCCAACCTGCGCCTCAGCGCGACAGCGACCATGGCGGAGAGGGTTCGGGATTGCGGCGACTGGAGCTGGTGAGGGGATTCGAACCGTCGGCCTCAACCCGCCCCGGTCGATACCACCAGGGACCAGTTCCCACTTTCATCGCACATGGCACGCCCATTCCCGAACAAAACTGGGCACCAGGTCGGCGGCGGGCGGGAGCGCATCGGCGCTGGCTGCCTTGGCCAGGGCAGCGGTCGGGCCGCTGAGGCGGATCTCGCGGTCATCCACCACGACCGTCCCGACGAAGAGCCGGAGATAGGCCTTTCGGAAACCGGGGTCGTCGCTGGTCAGGGCGCGGCGGAGTGCCTCGGCGAGGCGCAGCGCGCGATGGCCTGAGCGACTGTGTTGTTTGTCAAGCGCCGCGGCGCGCGGAGATTGTCTTCCGTCGGCTGGCCCGGCTCAAGGCGGGCGCTGCGCGCCCCCGCCTGCGGCGGCTGCGGCCTTGACCCGGTCCATCCGCCGGCAGTCTGGC
>DASQVL010000662.1:0-2680 GCA_035640795.1 Crenalkalicoccus sp.
CCGCCCGCGGTCGACGCCCAGTCACGGTGCAACTCGATGTTCTGCTGCAGCAGCCTGTCGTCCGGCACGCTCAGCCCGCCGACCGCCAGGCGGTCCCAGCCGGCCGGGCCCTTCACGTCCAGCGCCCCCTGCTCGCCCGGCTGCAGCCCGGCGAAGAGGAACCGGCCCTGGCCGTCGGTGGTGGCGACCGGCGCGGGGGCGGTCGCGCCGTTCCAGGTCAGCGACGCCTGGGCGAGCGGCAGGCCGGTGTCGGCATCGGTGACATAGCCGGTGACGCCGCGGGTCGCCGCGGTCGCCGGACCGGCCGTCGCGAGCGCGGCGAGGCCGGCCGCGAGCGCAGCGATCCTGGTGATGCGAGGTGACGTCATCCGGGTCCTTCCTCCTCCTGCTCCCCCCTGCTCCGCCGTCCTGGCGTCCGGGCAGGGTAACGGCCGCCCCTGATCGGCGCCAGACCTTCTCATGCGGTGTGAGAGCGATCTTGCGCGCGGTGGCGCGCCGGCGCGTCGGTCAGTCGTGCGGCTCGAGCAGGTAGGCGTAGTGCGCGTCGCACTGGCGGCCGATCACGCACGACCGCGGGGGCGGCGTCGGCTGCGAGGGGTGCTGCGTCGCGGTCGCCTGTTGCGGCTCGGGCGCGGGCGGGGTCGGCCGTCGCGGATCCTGCGTTGCCGGGTGCCCGGCGTCCCGCTGCTTGGTGAGTGTCATGTCTGTCCCCGACCCGCCCTTCCGATCTCGGTGCGCGCGAGCACGACGCGGACCCAGCGGGCGATCGGTGCTCTTCAAGCTACACCCGGGCGAGCCCGATGGCGAGGCCTGGGATGCGCTCTCACATACGGAGCGTGATGCGCCGCCCGGCGGTCTCGCGGGGGCCGCGCATCGCGGGGCCTCACAGGTCCTGGTCCGTCGTACGATGGGTCGGTCCGGCCACGCGGCCGGCACGGAGCGGTGGCAGAGTCCGGTTGATTGCAGCTGCCTTGAAAGCAGCCGGCCGATGAGGCCCGGGGGTTCGAATCCCTCCCGCTCCGCTGACCGCGCAACACAAGGGTCTGAGCCCTTGCGTTGCACGGGTGGGCGCGGGCTCAGCCGGCGCTCTGCACGCCCAGGCCGATCGGGCAGCTCACGCCCGTGCCGCCGAGGCCGCAGTAGCCGTTGGGGTTCTTGGTCGGCGCGAGGTACTGCTGGTGGTAGTCCTCGGCGTAGTAGAAGGGCGCGGCCTCGGTGATCTCGGTCGAGATGGAGCCCTTGCCCGCGCGCGCGAGCGCGTCGTCGTAGCGCCGGCGCGAGAGCTCGGCGGCCTGGGCCTGGGCCTCGCCGACGGTGTAGATCGCGGAGCGGTACTGGGTGCCGACGTCGTTGCCCTGGCGCATGCCCTGGGTCGGGTCGTGCGACTCCCAGAAGACCTTCAGGAGCTCGTCGTAGGAGATCTTGGTGGGGTCGAACGCGACCAGGACGGCCTCGGTGTGGCCGGTGCGGCCGGTGCAGACCTCCTGGTAGGTCGGGTTCGGCGTGATGCCGCCCTGGTAGCCGACCGCGGTGGTGTAGACGCCCGGCAGCGTCCAGAAGGCGCGCTCGGCGCCCCAGAAGCAGCCCAGGCCGAAGTAGGCGACCTCGATGCCCTCGGGGAAGGGCGGGGTCAGCGGGGTGCCGAGCACCTCATGGGCGGCCGGCACCGGCATCGCGGCATCGCGACCCGGCAGCGCCTCGGCGGCGCTCGGCAGGGTCGTCTTCGTGCGGGTCGAGAAGAGCATCTGCCATCAACGTATCGGGCCGGGCGACTACCGTTACGTCCCGAGCGCGAGTCCGTAAACTGGCGCGGGAATCCCTTGGAGAGGTGGCCGAGTGGCTGAAGGCGCTCCCCTGCTAAGGGAGTATGCGGCTTAGCACCGTATCGAGGGTTCGAATCCCTCCCTCTCCGCTCCCCGGTCCGGTCTGCGCCGCCGCCCGGCGCCGCGCCGCAGATCGCGCAGGCCGGGGCTAGACTGGGGTGTCGCTGCGCCCGTAGCTCAGCTGGATAGAGCGTCGGTCTACGGAACCGAAGGTCAGAGGTTCGAATCCTCTCGGGCGCGCTTTGCCTCTCGGAAGATCGTGAGCATCTGCAGGGACCTTCGTCCCTGGCGCTCAGATCGCGCTGTCGGCACTGCTGGAGATGGTCTTCGCCGGCGGGCACCCGGCTGACATTGCTCAGGCGATCCAGTTGACGCGGCGACGCGCGTCGTGTCTACTTTTCACATATGGAAGCGTGATTCAAATATGAACCACGCTCCAGGGAACACGCGTCGCGCTTTCAACGCCGACCGCGTCGAACGAGGAGACCATGACGGGGATCAACACCCAGATCGGGGCCGCTCTGGGCGGAGCGTCGGACCACGACCGCGGGACGGTTCGGCTGACCACCGCGCAGGCCATCGTCCGTTACCTGGGCGGCCAGCACAGCGTGCGCGATGGCCGCCGTCGGCGGCTGGTCCCCGCGATGCTCGGGATCTTCGGCCACGGCAACGTGGCGGGGATGGGGCAGGCGCTGGACGAGTTCCAGGCCGACCTGCCGTACATCCAGGGCCGCAACGAGCAGTCGCTGGTGCACACCGCGGTGGGCTTCGCCAAGGCGAGCCGGCGCAACGCGACGCTCGCGGTCACCTCGTCGATCGGTCCGGGCGCGACGAACATGGTGACCGGCGCGGCGCTG
>DASQVL010000663.1:0-6879 GCA_035640795.1 Crenalkalicoccus sp.
CTGTGGGCGGCGCTGGCCCGCACCGGCCGCGTCGCGCACATCCCGCGCCTGCTGGTCTCCGTCCAGGCCGAGGAGCTGGCCGAGCCGCCGGCGGCCGAGGCGGCGGCGCCCGCCGCCCTCACCCCGCTGCTGCGCCACCCCTGGGTGGCCGGCGCAACGCCGGCCGAGGCGGGGGAGGCACGCCTGACCGTCATCGTCCCCACCCGCAACGGCGACCCGCTGCTGCGCGGCGCGCTCGCCTCCCTGCGCGAGAAGGCGGCGCAGCCGGAGCAGCTCGAGCTGCTTGTGGTGGACAATGGCAGCGACGATCCGCTGACCCTCGCCTTCCTCTCCATCGAGGCGGCGCGCGGCGCGGCGACCGTCATGCGGGTGGACGAGCCCTTCAACTGGGCGCGGCTGAACAACCTGGCCGCCGAGCGCGCGGGGGGCGAGCTGCTGCTCTTCCTGAACGACGACACGCGCATGCTGACGCCGGGCTGGGACCGCGAACTGCGCCTGCTGCTGGCGCAGCCCGAGGTGGGCGCGGTCGGCGCCCGCCTCGCCTATGAGGACCTGACGCTGCAGCATGCCGGCGTGGTGTTCGGCGCGGAGCGGCTGGCGGCGCATGAGGGGGTGGGCCAGCCCATGCAGGCCCCCGGGCCGGAGGGGCGCTGGCAGATCATGCGCGCCTGCGGCGGCGTCACCGGCGCCTTCCTCGCCTGCCGGCGGGAGGCGTTCGAGCAGGTGGGCCGCTTCGACGAGCACGCCTTCGGCGTGACCTTCAACGATGTGGATTTCTGCCTGCGCCTGCGCGCGGCGGGGCTTGTCGTGCTCTACGCGCCACAGATCGCGCTGATCCATTTCGAGTCGAAGAGCCGGGGCCTGGATGACCTCGACGCCCGCAAGAAGGAGCGAGCGGAGTTCGAGGCGCGCAAGCTGCTGGAGCGCTGGAGCGACGCGGTGCTGCTGGACCCGGGCTTCAACCCGTACTGGAGTCGCTGGACGCGGCCCTTCACGGCGCTGCGGGAGCCCTCGCCGATGGAAGTGGAGGCGCATCTGGCCGCCTGTGCGGCGGCGGATCCGTGGCGGCCGGTGCCGTAGCTGCCCGTGGAGGTAAGGGGAATCCTTCGCCCTCCCCTTTTCTGCACCGCTCCCTTGCTCGGGGCCGGATGCCACGCGGCCTTTCCCCCTTGAAATGCGCGCATATACACCTAATCTGGCCGCCGTGCCCGACATTTGCCACTGCCTCGCCCTCCGCAAGGCGAACCGCCACCTGACCCAGCTCTACGACCGGCACCTCGCCCCGGTCGGGTTGCGCATCACCCAACTCTCCATCCTGGCGCGGCTGCGCCACCTCGGCCCCTGCGGCATGCAGCCCCTCGCCGCCGACCTGGTGATGGACCGCACCACCCTCGGCCGGAACCTCGGCCCGCTGGAGCGCGAAGGGCTGGTCGCCCACACCGCCGATCCGCGCGACCGCCGCGCCCGCTTGCTGACCCTGACCGAGGCCGGCACGGCGCGGCTCGAGGCCGCCATGGCGCTCTGGGCCGAGGCGCAGCGCGCTTTCGAGGCCGCCTTCGGCGAGACCGAGGCGCGGGAGTTGCGCGGCACCCTCGGCCGCCTCGCCGCCACCCCCTTCGAGCCCGCCGCGGCGCCGGCCGGCTGACGCGAAAGGACGCCCGCATGGCCGCCTCCCTGCTCGCCCCGGCGCTCGCGCGGCGCGGCATCCATTACGGATGGGTCATGGTGGGCCTGACCTTCCTGGTGGCACTCTCCTCGGCTGGCGCGCTCGGCGTGCTCGGCGCGCTCATCCTGCCGCTGCAGCGCGAATATGGCTGGGAGACCGGCACCATTTCCGGCGCGCTCGCGCTGCGCCTCCTGCTGTTCGGGTTGATGGCGCCCTTCGCCGCGGCGCTGCTGCAGCGCTACGGGCTGCGGCGCGTCGTGGCGGTCGCGCTCACCCTGGTCGTCGGCGGCTGCGTGCTCTCCACGGGCATGACGCAGCCCTGGCAGCTCTGGCTCTGCTGGGGGGTCCTCACCGGCCTCGGCACCGGGCTGACCGCGCTGGTGCTGGGCGCCACCGTCGCCAATCGCTGGTTCGTCCGGCGCCGCGGCCTGGTCATCGGCATCCTGACCGCAGCCAATGCCACCGGGCAGCTCGCCTTCCTGCCGCTCGCCGCCTGGCTGGCGCAGACCGAGGGCTGGCGCGTCGCGCTGCTGCCCGGCCTCTTCGCCTGCGCGGTGAGCGGCACACTGATGGCGATCTTCGGCCGCAACCACCCGGCGGAGCTTGGCCTGCCGGCCTGTGGCGAGACGGCCGTGGCGGAGCCGCCGCTTCCGCCCGGCAATCCGGTGCGCACCGCCTTCGGGACGCTTGCCGAGGCCTCCGGCACCCGCACCTTCTGGGTGCTGTTCCTGACCTTCATGATCTGCGGGCTTTCGACCAACGGGCTGGTGCAGACGCACTTCATCCCGCTCTGCTACGATTTCGGCGTGGCGGAGGTGCATGCCGCCTCGGTGCTCGCCCTGATGGGCGCCTTCGACTTCTTCGGCACCATCGCCTCCGGCTGGTTGTCCGATCGCTACGACAACCGCAAGCTGCTCTTCTGGTATTACGGACTGCGCGGCCTTTCGCTGCTGTTCCTGCCGGTCAGCAGCTTCTCGCTCTATGGGCTGTCGCTGTTCGCGGTGTTCTACGGGCTGGACTGGATCGCGACGGTGCCACCCACGGTCAAGCTGGCCGGCCAGTCCTTCGGGCGGGAGAGGGCGGCGCTGGTCTTCGGCTGGGTCTTTACCGCGCATCAGCTGGGCGCGGCGGTCGCCGCCATCGGCGCCGGGCTCAGCCGGGATGCGCTGGCAAGCTATCTGCCGGCCTTCTACACGGCGGGTGCGGCGTGCCTGGTCGCGGCGGTGCTGGCGCTGGCGGTACGGCGGGCGCCTGCCCTGCGCACGGTGGCGGCGGAGTAGGTTGCCCTTGGGGGAGGAGGGGAACCTCCTCCCCCAAGACTCCCTCCGCCCTTTTTCTCCTCCGCTTTCCGCGGCGCCTGCCCCATCCGGCTGCGAACTCCCCAGACAGCCTGTTTTCCTTGTTCGGCTGAAAAGCGGGCCGTTTCCTCGTCCCGGCCAGGATCCGAAGCGGGCCGCGCGCAGCTGCGGTCAAGGGCGCGAAGCGCGGCCGCAGGCCGCTTGCCCTTGACCGCGGCGAGCACGGCCCGACGCTCGACGAAAGCCGGGCCCTCAAAGCCCCGCCATCTCCCGCCACTCCGCCTCGGTCAGCGCCTTCACCCCAAGCTCCGCCGCCTTCGCCGCCTTGGAGCCCGCATCCGCGCCGACCACCACGAAGTCCGTGCGCTTGGAGACGCTCTTGGTCACCTTCGCACCCAGCGCCTCCGCCCGCGCCTCGGCCTCCTGCCGCGTCATGGTCTCGAGCGTGCCGGTAAAGACCAGCGTGCGGCCGGCGAAGGGACTGTCGCCCTCCGCCGCCGCGACCGGCTCCACCTCCACCTCGCGCGCCAGGTCATCCAGCGCCGCGCGGTTGTGCGGCTCGGCGAAGAAGGCGGCCAGCTCCTCGGCGATCGCGGGGCCGATGCCCTGGATGCTGCCGAGCTCCTCCCGCGCCTCGCTGCCGACCACCCCCGCCTCCTCCATCCGCGCGCGCCAGCGCGGCAGATCGTGGTAGTGGCGCGCCAGAAGCCGCGCATTCGCCTCGCCGATCCGGCGAATGCCAAGCGCGAAGATGAAGCGGTCGAGGGGAACGCGTCGCCGCGCCGCGATCGCGCGCACCAGGTTGCGCGCCGAGACCTCGCCCCAGCCCTCCAGCGCCGCGAGCTCCGCCTCCCGCGCCGGCAGCCGGTAGATGTCGGCCGGCGAGCGCAGCCAGCCGAGATCGTGCAGCAGCTGGATGCGCTCCTCGCCCAGCCCCTCGATGTCGATGGCGCGGCGGGAGACGAAGTGCTTGAGGCGCTCCACCGTCTGCGCCCCGCAGATCAGCCCGCCGGTGCAGCGCCGCACCACCTCGCCAGGCGGGCGGACGGCCAGGCTGCCGCAGACCGGGCAGTGGTCCGGCATGATGAAGGGCTCGGCGCCCGGCGGCCGCCGCTCCGGCGCGATGCCCATGATCTGCGGGATGACGTCGCCGGCGCGCTGCAGGATCACCGTGTCGCCGACGCGCACATCCTTGCGGGCGATCTCGTCCTCGTTGTGCAGCGTCGCGTGCTGCACCACCACGCCGCCGACATTCACCGGCTCCATCACCGCGCGCGGCGTCAGCGCGCCGGTGCGGCCGACCTGGATCTCGATGCGCAGCAGCGTCGTCGTCGCCTGCTCGGCCGGGAATTTCCACGCAATCGCCCAGCGCGGCGCGCGGCCGACGAAGCCCAGGCGCTGCTGCCAGTCGAGCCGGTCCAGCTTGTAGACCACGCCGTCGATGTCGTAGGCGAGACCGGCGCGCGCCGCCGCCATCTCCGCCTGGAACGCCGCGGCCGCTTCCTCCGTCTCCAGCAGGCGGGAGAGCGGGTTCACCGCGAAGCCCCAGTCGCGGAGCCGCGCGAGGTAGTCCCAATGCGTCTCCGCCGGCGCCGCGCTCGCCGCGCCCATGGCGTAGGCGAAGAGGCGGAGCGGCCGCTGCGCCGAGATCGCCGGGTCCTTCTGCCGCAGCGAGCCGGCGGCGAAGTTGCGCGGGTTGGGGTAGGTGCGGCGCCCGGCCCCGGCCTCCACCGCGTTGAAGGCAAGGAAATCGGCCTTCGAGACATAGACCTCGCCACGGATCTCGATGCGCTCCGGGTGCCTGCCCTTGAGGCGCCGCGGCAGCTCCTTCAGCGTGAGCAGGTTCGGCGTGATGTCCTCGCCCTCCGCCCCATTGCCGCGCGTGGCGCCACGCGCGAAGCGGCCCTCCTCATAGACCAGGTTCACCGAGAGCCCGTCGATCTTCGGCTCGCCGACGAAGCGCAGCGCCTCCTCCTTCAGGCCGAGAAAGCGGCGGATGCGGGCGGAGAACTCGGCGAAGTCGGCGGCATCGAAGGCGTTGTCCAGGCTCAGCATGGGCACGCCGTGGCGGAGCTTGGCGAAGCCCTCCGCAGCGCGGGCGCCGACGCGGTGGGAGGGGCTGTCCTCCCGGATCAGCTCCGGGTAGCGCCCCTCGATGGCGCGGTTGCGGCGGACCAGCGCGTCGTACTCGGCGTCGCTGATCTCCGGCGCGTCGCGCTCGTGATAGGCGCGGTCGTGATGCGCGATGGCGGCGGCGAGGGCGGCGAGCTCCTCCGCCGCCTCCTCCTCGGTCAGCTGCTCCGGCGGGCGCGTGCTGGTCGGCATGCGCAACAGATAGCGCGGCTCAGCGCCTGCCCCAAAAGGGATGTGGCGCGATCCGGCGGGCCATTTGCGGGCCGGGTGGGAGGCGGGCGCCGCCGGTGTTGGTTGCACCGGCAAGCCCGCCGATGCCCCCGGCCCGCAAAATCCTTCGCAGGGTCAAATCCCTCGCAGGCTCTCGCCGATCCCGTCCGGGGCAGGCTCTCAGGGCGCCTGCATCGCCCGCGTCCAGGCGGCGTGGCGGGCGGCGGAGCGCGCCACCGCGCCCTTGGCGTCCGCCGTGATGTCGCGCCCGTCGAAGGCGCCATGGATCGCCGCGAAGCGCAGCGGCGCGAGGCGCGCGGCCATGCCCTCGACGACCTCGCCCGGCAGGGGGATCAGGCAGGGATAGCTCCGCATGAAGCCAAGGTGCCTGCGGTCCGGCAGCACCTGCAGGATGTCGCCGGAGAGCAGCGCCCCCTCCCCCGCCGCGCTGTGCAGCACCGTGCCTCCAGCGAAATGCCCGCCCAGCCGGTGCAGGGTGAGGCCGGGCAGCGGCTCCGCCGTTTCGCCCTCCCAGAAGCGCAGCGCCGGGTCGGGGTGGTGCACATGCGCGCGGTCCGCCGCGTGCAGCCAGACCGGGCAGCCGAAGGCGTGCGCCCACTCCACCATGGTCGTGTAGTAGTGCGGGTGGGAGATGGCGACGCCGCTGAGGCCGCCGAGCGCGCCGATGATCGCCTCGGTCGCCTCGTCCAGCAGGGCGATGCAGTCCCAGAGCAGGTTGCCGGAGGGCGTGCGCACCAGGATGGCGCGCTGGCCGATGCCGAATTGCGGCGCGGTGGTCAGGGTGAGCAGGTCCGGCGCGATGCGCCGCCATTGGTTGGCATGGCCCTGCCGCAGCGCCGCGAGCCTCGTCCAGGCCTGGCCGGCGGCGGGGACGAATTGCCGTTCGTCCTCGCAGATCGGGCAGGCTTCGGGCGGGGCGGCGCTCTCCGCGAACTGGGTGCCGCAGGCGGTGCAGAGGAAGCGGGGCATGGCGACCAGAGTACCACCTGATGCTCAGCCCGGGTGATGCTCAGCCAGGCGCCGCCCGCCTTCCGGCCAGCAGCACCGCCGCCGCCAGGCCCTGGATCGCCGCTGCGGCCAGGAACAGCGCCGCCGGGTCCCCGGCGCGCAGCAGCCCGAAGGCAGCCGGGGCGAAGGCGTAGGCGGCCTGCGAGGCGGCAGTGACCAGCGCCACCGCCCGCGCCGTATCGGCCGACGCGAAATCCGCCTGCGCGATCAGCGGCGGCAGCGATGTCGCGTTCCCCAGGCCAAGCCCGAACATCACGAGGCCGAGCAGCAACAGGGCGAGTTCCGTCTCGCCCGCGGCGAGCAGCACCAGCGACCCGGCAAGCTGCAGCGCGGAGTTGCCGGCCGCTGCCAGGCGGCGATCCGCCCCGGGCCGCAGCAGCCGCGCCATGGCACCCCGCCCCAGGATGGCGCAGAGGGTCGCGAGCCCGGCCGCGAAGCCCGCGCCCTGCGCGCCGAGCGGCCCGGCCAGCAGCGAGAAGAGATGCGCGATCGGCCCGATCTGCGCGAAGAGGCCGAGCGCGGTGGCGGTGGCGAGCGTCAGGA
>DASQVL010000664.1:0-5950 GCA_035640795.1 Crenalkalicoccus sp.
GCTTCACGCCCTCCCCGCCACCGGCAGCGCCGCCAGCTCTTCCGGCGACAGCGCCCGCAGGAATGCCTCGCCCCACCCCTCCGGCGAGGTCTCGGCAATCGCCGCCCAGGCCGCCTGCCAGCGCGACCGCCGCTCGGCGAGCGGCATGTCGAGCGCCACCTGCAGCGCATCCGCCATGCCCTCACTGTCATGCGGATTGACCAGCAGCGCCGAGGCAAGCTGCGCCGCGGCCCCGGCGAAGCGCGACAGCACCAGCACGCCCGGATCGGCCGGGTCCTGTGCCGCCACGTACTCCTTGGCCACCAGGTTCATTCCGTCCCTGAGCGGCGTCACCACCCCGACGCGCGCCAGCCGCATGAAGCCCGCGACGGTGTCGCGCGACTGCGCGCGCGCCAGCATGCGCAGCGGCTGCCAGTCCGGCTCGCCATGCTCGGCGTTCAGCGCGCCGGCGGCGGCATCCAACTCGTGGCGCAGCCGCCGATAGGCCTGCACCTCCTCCCGCGAGGGCGCCGCGATCTGCAGCATGCAGAGGCTGCGCGGCGGCCGGCGCGCGACCAGGCGGCGGAACGCCTCCAGCCGCTCCGGCAGCCCCTTGGTCGGGTCCAGCCGGTCCACGCCGAGCAGCAGAGACTGCCCGGCCGCGGAGCGCGCCAGCAGCCGGGCCGGCTCCTCCGCCGCCTGGCCGGCGGCGGTCGCCGCGAATTCGCGCGCCGCGATCTCCGCCGGGAAGACGCCGAGGCGCACCTCCCGGCCATCCGCCTGCAGCACGGCGGCATCGGTACGCTCCGCGCCGGCGAGGCCGGCGGCGGCCGCGGCGAAATTGTCGCGGTCCGCCGCCGTCTGGAAGCCGAGCAGGTCGGCGGCGAGCAGATCCTCGATCAGCCCGCGGATGCCCGGGGCGACGGCCGCCGCCTCCGGCGCCGGAAAGGGCACGTGCAGGAAGAAGCCGGTCGGGCCCTGCACGCCGCGGTCGCGCAGCGCTCCAGGCAGCGCCATCAGGTGGTAGTCATGCACCCAGATCAGGTCGTCCCGCCGCAGCATCGGCACGAGGTGATCGGCGAAGCGGCGGTTCACCCGGCGATAGGTATCCAGGTCCTGCCGACGGAAGGACATCAGGTGCGGCAGGCTGTGCAGCATCGGCCACAGCACGCCGTTCGAGTAGCCGGTGTAGTAGCCGCGATGCTCGGCTTCCGTCAGGTCGAGCGTCGCATAGGCGACGCCGCCCCTCTGCGTCACGCCGGGGCGGCCATTCGCCCGGTGGACCACTGCGCCGCTCCAGCCGAACCAGAGGCCGCCGCGCCGCTCCATCAGTCCGAGCAGGGCGACCGCCAGGCCGCCTGCCTGGCCGGCATTCCCCTGCGGGACCGGCACCCGGTTGGACACCACAACGATGCGGCTCATCGGACCTCCAGCAGCGCCAACGGCAGGCGAGCCAGAACCCCTTCCAGGGGCAAACGGCCGGCAGGGGCGGCATGCCGCTCCCCGGTCAGCGCGTCCTCCCAGCCGCTTGCGCTTCCTTCACGCGGGAGCGGCAGCGTGGTTCCCTGCCAATCCTCGGCGCTCAGCAGCGGAACGGTGAAGTCACGCGAAGGTGAGGCCGGAAGCCGCGTGGCGATGGCGATCACCATCTCCCCCCGGCAGCGCCGGGCGAAGGCGAGCACGTGCTCGGCCATCGGCCCGTCGGCAGGCAGGGGGAGGTAGTCGCCCTCGGCGAAGACGGCGGGTCGGCGGGCGCGGAGGGCGAGGGCGCGGGCCAGCACCGCCTGCTTCACCCGGCCATCCCGCCAGTGCGCGAGCAGCCCGGCCGGGTGCTCCGCCGCCTCCAGCGCCGCCTGCCGCGCCACCCAGTCCACCGGGCGGCGGTTGTCCGGATCCACCAGGCTGAAATCCCAGAATTCCGTGCCCTGGTAGAGGTCGGGCACGCCCGGCGCGGCACAGCGCAGGATGAGCTGCGACAGGCCGTTCACCGCACCCGCGGGCGCGATGCGCATGGCGAAGCCGGCGATCTCCTCGCGCAGATGAGCCGGGCGGCCGGCGGCGAGGGTCGCGTCGAGGAAGTCGCGGCAGGCCGCCTCGTATTCGGCATTCGGCACCGCCCAGTCGGTGCGGCGCTTCGCCTCGCGCACCGCCTTCTCCTGCCAGGCGGCGACGCGGTCGCGGTAGGCGGCGACCCCCGCCTCGTCCGCCGGATCGAGGCCGAGCGGCCAGGCGCCGACCAGCGTCTCGTACAGCATCACCTCGTCGGCGGCGTCGGGCGCCGGCCCGCCCTCGATCTGCCGCTTCAGGCTGGCGTTCAGCCGCGTCCAGCGGCGCAGCGCGGCGGCCCACTCCTCCGGCAGCTGGGAGAGCACGGCGAGCCGCGCGCGGGTATCCTCGCCGCGCTTGTGGTCATGTGTCGCGGTGGCCAGCAGGGCGTGCGGGAAATGGCGCGCCCGTGCGCGCGCCGCGGCATGGAAGGCGGCGGGCGTGACCGCGAAGCGGTCGGGGTCGCTGCCCACCTCGTTGCGGCTGATCAGGCGGCCGTAGCGGTAGAAGGCGGTGTCCTCCACGCTCTTCGCCGCGGTCGGTGCCGAGAGCTGCTGGAAGCGCACCGCGGCGGCCAGCCGGTCGCGGCGGAGCGGCGGCGGCAGGCTGCGCGGCGCCTCGCCACCGAGCCAGGCGTCGAGCAGGTCGATCAGCGGGCGTTCGGTGGCGCGCACCGTGCGCCGCGCGCCGGCCAGGGCCCAGTCCAGGATGCGCTTGTCGTCGGCACCGCGGCCGCCCGGCGTAATGTAGAGACGGTAGACCGGGAAATGCACCAGCACCTCGGTGAGCGCGCGGCGGAGCGCGGTCAGGGTGAAGTCGCGCGTCACCAGATCGCGGTTCGCCACGCGCTTCAGCGTGGCGGCGGTGGCATTCAGCTCGCTCGAGAGGTTGTCGCGCAGGATCTGCCGCCGCGCCTCGCGCGCCTCGTCCTCGAAGGAGCCGCTGCGCCCCGTCGCCTCGGTCCAGAGCGCGGTCAGCGGCGCCTCGCCCGCCGGGTCGTGCAGCACGCCCGAGGCCTCGTCCATGAAGTCGTAGCCGGTGGTGCCCTGCACCTCCCAGTCGGTGCGCAGCGTCTCGAAGGGGGCGAGGATCTTCTCCACCCAGATCCAGGGCGTGTGGTCCGGGCGCACCGCCTCCATGCGGCGGTAGAGCTTGCGGCAATAGCCGCGCGGATCGGCGAGGCCGTCCACGTGGTCGATGCGCAGGCCGTCCACCATGCCCTCCGCGTAGAGCTTCAGGATCAGGGCGTGGGTTGCGTCGAACACCTCCGGAAGCTCCTGCCGCAGGCCGGCGAGGGAGGTGATGTCAAAGAAGCGGCGCCAGTTGATCTCGTCCGCCGCGGCGCGCCACCAGGCGAGGCGGTAGTGCTGGCGCTCGAGCAGGCGATGGAGGCGGTCGCGGCCCTCCTCCGTGGTCGCATCGAAGGCGGCAAGCGCGCGCGCGATCGCCGCCGCGCCCTCGGGTGTCGCCGCCTGCTGGCAGAGCCCGAGGCGCGCGCCCTCCGCCGCCGTGCGCGCCGCGGCGCGGTCGCGCTGGTGCAGCCCGATCTCGCCGAAGGCATGGGCGAGCGCGGTCAGCGCCGGGTCGTCGGCGGTCACCAGGATGTGGTGGACGTGCTGCGGCGCGATCGGGAAGCGGTGCTCGAAATACTGCACGAAGAACTGTCCGGTCTCCGCCTCGAAGCGGAGCCTGAGGTCGCCGGAGGCCAGCACCTCGCCATAGGGCGCGCCGAGGAAGGGCGCGAGCAGCCGGTTCTGCAGCGAGCGGTCCGGCGGCTCCCAGTCGATGTCGAAGTAGGCGGCGTAGGGGCTCTGCCGGCCCCATTCCAGCACGTCCAGCCACCAGGTGTTGTCGGCGCCGCCCACCCCCATGTGGTTCGGCACGATATCCAGGATGAGGCCCATCCCCGCGCCGTGCAGCGCCGCCACCAGCCGCTCCAGCGCCGGCATGCCGCCGAGCTCCGGATTGATGGTGTCGTGGTCCACGATGTCGTAGCCATGGGTGGAGCCGGGCCGCGCCTTCAGGATGGGCGAGGCGTAGAGATGGCTGATGCCGAGGCGCGCCAGGTAGGGCACCAGCGGCACCGCGTCGTCCAGCGTGAAGCCCTTGTGGAATTGCAGGCGCGCCGTGGCGCGGGGGGGCGGCGTCTCCGCCGGGCGCGCCGAGACCATGGCCTAGCCCGCGCGCCTTCGGGCGTGGCCGAGCGCTTCCAGCCGGTGCGCGACGGCGGGCGCGTCCAGCAGATGCGCGGCGAGGCCGGGCAGGCGCTGGGACCAGTTCGGGTGGCCCTCCGTGGTGCCGGGCAGGTTCGGCTGCTCGGAGAGGCCGAGCGCGTCCTCGACCGGCAGGATGGCGAGGGCGCAGGCGGCGCCGCCGAGATGCGCGGGCGCAGCGTCCACCACCGGCGCGGGATCCTCGGGCGGCGGCTGGTCGCCGGTCGCGGCGCCGCTTTCCAGCATGGCGGTCCAGAGCGCCGCGCGGTCGGCGGCGCGGCGCTCACGCTCCTGGCGCGCCACCTCTGAGGAGGGGAAGAGGGAGAGGCGTTCGCGCCAGTCCACGTCCCGCCCGCGCCACCAGCCGGCGACGGTCGGCAGGTCATGCGTCGTCGTCAGCGCGACCGCCTCGCGCGACCAGCGGGCGGGCGGGCGGAAGCTGCCATCCTGCTCCTGCTCGAACCACAGCACGCGCATGCCGAGGATGCCGGCGGATTCCATGCGGCCGTGGAAGCCGTGCGGCAGGGTACCGAGATCCTCGCCGATGACGATGGCGCGGTGGCGGTACGATTCGAGCGCGAGCAGCCGGATCAGGTCGTCCACCGGGTAGTACAGATAGGCGCCTTCCGCGGGCCCGGCGCCATGCGGCACCACCCACAGGCGCTCGAGCCCCATGGCGTGGTCCACGCGCACCCCGCCCGAATGACGGAAGGCGGCGCGCAGCAGCTCGAGGAAGGCGCTGAAGCCGCCCTCCCGCATCTCCAGCGGCGAGAAGGCGGTGAGGCCCCAATCCTGGCCGAGCGGCGAGAAGATGTCGGGCGGCGCGCCGACGGAGAGGCCGCGCAGGATCTCCCGTTGGCGCGACCAGGCATGGCTGCCGCCGCCATCCGTGCCGACGGCGAGGTCGGCGATCAGGCCGATCGGCATGCCGGCCTCGCGCGCCGCGCGCTGCGCCGCGCCGCGCGAGGCATCGGTGAGGAACTGGCAGAAGGCGTGGAAGGCGACCTCCCGCGGATTGTCGCGGGTGAACTGCCTCACGCCGGGTGCGTCCGGAGTGCGGAGCTCGGCCGGCCAGTCGCGCCAGTGCCACAGCGCGGGATCGCGGGCGAGGAGGTGCCCGTGCAGCGCCTCGAAGCGCGCATGCTGCTCGAGCGCCGGCCCGGCCTCGTTGCGGTAGTCCACGAAGCCGGGGTGATCGGCGTAGCGGTCGAACATGCCGCGGAGCCGGGCGAGCTTGCGCGAAGCGGCAGCCGGCCAGTCGATCAGCGGCGCGTCCTCGGCCGGCGCGTCGGGATCGGGCAGCTTCCCGAGCGCGGCTTCGGGATCGGCGAGCAGCACGTTGAGGAAGAGCCGCGTGGAGGGCGCGTAGGGACCGTATTTCGAGAGGTCCGCGCTGAACAGCGCATGCGCCGGGCTGATGGCGAGCGCCGCCGCGCCGCGCCGCGCCGCCGCGGCGGCGAACTCCGCGACGGAGCGGAAATCGCCGATGCCGAGATCGCCATGCCGGCGGAGCGAGGGAATCTGCACGGCGAGGCCCCAGGGCGCGGCGTCCTGATGCCGCGCCGCGCCGGCCTCGGCGAGCGAGATGCAGCGCGTGGGCGCGGCGGCGACGGTGCAGTGGCCGATGTCCAGCGTCAGCCGGTGGTAGCCGGGGATGTCGAGGGCGGGGAGCCGCGCCTCTCCGGCAAGTCCACGCTCGAGACGGCCCTCGC
>DASQVL010000665.1:0-5169 GCA_035640795.1 Crenalkalicoccus sp.
TCCGCCACCTCACCGGCAACCGGGACAACGCAGAATGCCTCGGCCGATCTCATCGGACGCCTTCTACTCGTCGCTTGCCGGCCGCCATGACGCCGAATGACGGCCCGCACGCGTCACAGCACGTGCAAAGCCAAGCTGAGGGACGACCACCCTGCCACCTACCCGCCGGGTGGCCGGCCCGTTCCGCCATCTAGCAAGCGGGCCACGACGCCTGTGAGATCGTCGACCGGCGGCGAAGAGGACCAAGCCGCAGATCCCTCCGCCGAGCCGCTTCGTTCTCTGTCGCTCCGGTGCTACATGGGCGCAGCGGGCGTGCACCCATGTCAGTCGAGGAACCCAATGGAGATCCAGGGCACAGCGGCGACCATGGCGAGCCCGACGATGAGGGCGAGGACGTAGCCCACGATGGGCCGCATGCCCTCGTCGGGATGGATCCGGCTGATCGCGCAGGCGGCGTAGTAGCCCACCCCGAAGGGCGGCGCGAACAGACCGATCCCCATGGCCAGGATCACCACCATCGAGTAGTGCACCTCGTGGATCCCGATCTGCCGGGCGATGGGGAACAGCAGCGGCCCGAACAGCACGATCGCCGGAATGCCCTCGAGCACGCTGCCGAGGATGATGAATGCGACACAGGAGATCGCCAGGAACGCCGGCGCGCCACCCGGCAGATTCGCCATCGCCGCGGCCAGGGTGGCCGAGAAGCCCGACTGGGTCAGCGCCCAGGCCATGCCGGTCGCGGCGCCGATGATGAGCAGGATGGCACCCGAAAGCGCCGCAGTGTCGACCAGCATCGGCCCAAGACGGCGCCACTCGAACTGCCGATAAATGAGCAGGCCGGCCAGTACCGCGTAGGCGATGCCGATGGTGGACACCTCGGTGGCGGTGGCCACCCCTTGGATAACGGCCGCGCGGATCACGAAGGGCAGGGCAATCGCCGGGATAGAGATGACGAAGGCCTTGCCGATCTCGCGCCAGGTCGCGCGCCGCACATGGGAGAGGTCCTCGCCCCGATAGCGATACCAGACGACCACGCAGAGCATCGCGCCGAGCACGACGCCCGGCAGCATCCCGCCGGTGAAGAGCGCGGCGATGGACACGCCCGTGACCGCGCCGATGGTAATGAGCACAAGGCTCGGCGGGATGGTCTCGGTCTGGGCGCCGGTGGCGGACAGCAGCGCGACGAGGTCGCCGGGCTTGGCGCCGCGGCTCCGCATCTCCGGGAAGAGCACCGGCGCCACCGCCGCCATGTCCGCGGCCTTCGAGCCCGAGATGCCGGAGACCAGGTACATCGCCCCGACGAGGACGTAGGACAGTCCACCCCGCACGTGACCCAGCAGGCTGGCCAAGAAGCCGACCATGGCCCGTGCCATCCCGGTCATCTCGATCAGCTGGCCGAGGAAGACGAAGAGCGGCACCGAGAGCAGGATGAGGTGCGACATGCCCTCGTCCATGCGACCGACCACGACCAGCATGGGCGTATCGGTGGTGAGCGCGAGGTAGCCCGCGGTCGCCAGCCCGAAGGCGAAGGCGATCGGCACGCCGGCGAACACAGCCGCCGCGACCACACCCACGAAGAAGATCAGCAGATTCAGGTTGCCGAGGACCCGCAGCGCCGGCTGGAGCAGGACCATGACCACGATCAAGGCGATCATCAGACTCAGTGCACCAATCACCAGACGCCAGTTGCCGACCTCCATCAGTCGCAACACCGCCGTCAGGATCATTAGGCCCATCCCGACCGGGAGCGCCGCGGCGCGCCAGACGTTCGGGATCTCCAGCGCCGGCGTGGTGATGAAGATTTCCTCGGAGGCGAACTCGAAAGCTGGCTCGACGACGACGAGCAGGAAGGCGATGGCAGCGACGATCGCGACAACATCGAGGAAGGCGCGCGCCGGCGGCGAGACCATGCCGATGAGGGCGGTCATGCGCATGTGCTCGTTGCGCCGGAAGGCCACCACGGCCCCCAGCATGGCGAGCCACAGGAACAGGATCGAGGCCAGTTCGTCCGACCAAACGAAGGGCTGGTGGAAGACGTAGCGCGCGGTCACGCCCGCGAGCAGGACAGCAACTTCGACGGCGACCAGGACCGCGGCCGGAATCTCGACCAGGGGCCCGAGAGCAGCGTCCACGGATGCCGCCCAATTGCGCTTCTCGAAGGCGAGGGTTTCGCTCTCCACCGCGGGGATGTTTTCGGGATGGGTCATCGCGCTCACACCAGACTGCCAGCGACGCTCTCGAGCTTGCTCCAGGCTTCGTCGCCGTACTTCGACTTCCAATCGTGATAGAAGGTCGTCTTACGCAGCGCGTCCCGGAAAGGCTCCCGGTCCACGTCGTTGAACTGGAGGCCCTTCCCGGCCAGGTCCTGGCGGAGCGAGTCGCTCAGCCGTGCGATGTCGGCTCGTTCATCCGCCGCGGAGCGGTCAAACTCCCGCTCCGCGGCCGCGCGGACGTCGTCGGGTAGGCGACTCCAGGCGCGCCGATTCGCCAGAATCCAGTAGCCATCCCAGACGTGGCCGGTCATGCTGCAGTACTTCTGGACCTCGTAGAGCTTGGTCGTCGCGATGATCGGGAGCGGGTTCTCCTGGCCTTCCACCACCCTGGTCTGGAGCGCGGAGTAAAGCTCGTTGAAGTTTATGGGCGACGGGCTGGCCTCGAGCGCCCGGAAGAGCGAGGTCAGCGCCGGCGCCGGCGGGACGCGGATCTTGAAGCCTCGCAGGTCGTCGGGCCTGCGGATCTCGCGCGTCGAGGACGTGATGTGGCGGAAGCCGTTGTCCCAGATGCGGGATGCCGTCAAAAGACCGGTCTTGCCGATCTGCGCGCGGACGTAGGCGCCGAGGTCGCCGTCCATGGCCCTCCACACCGCCTCGTAGTCGGGGAAGGCGAAGCCGATGTTCACGATGCCCGCCACGGGCACGAGCGTCGCAAGGATCGAAGAGGAGAGATTGAAGAGCTCGACGCCGCCGCTCCGGACTTGGGAGAGCAGGTCGGTGTCCGAGCCCAGCTGGTTGGCCGGGAACAGCCGGATCTCGAGCCTCCCGCGCGTCGCTTCGCGAATGCGATCGAGCGCCTCCTGCGCGCGCAGGTTGACCGGGTGCGTCGGGTCCTGCCCCGTCGCCAACTTGTAGGTAAACTCGGCAGCCGACGCCCGCCGGGTGAGGATGCCGCACAGCGGCAGCGCGGCGCCCGCGGCGAGGATGGTGCGCCGGGTGATGCGGATGCGCTTGGACGTTGTGTTGCTCATCGTTTCCTCCATCGTTCCGCTGTCAGCACATCTCGCGCGGCGGCGGAGTACGCTCATCCATCACTGTGGTGCAGCGCCCCCGTTCATGGCGTGGTATGTACGGATCACTTGGCTGTCGTCGGCAGCCCCGTCCCCTCGCCCGGATGTGGCGAGGAACATCTGATGCGCCATTGCCGCCAGCGGTAGGGCCGCCTTGGCCTCGCGGCCGGCCTCTATGACGATCCCCAGATCTTTCACGAAAATGTCGACCGCGCTGGTGACCTCCGGGTCGGCCTGGAGCATGCGCGGTCCCCGGTCCTTCAGCATCCAGCTCGAGGCCGACGAACCGCCCAGGATGTCCAGCATCACGCGCAGGTCGACGCCGACCTTGGCGGCGAGCGAGAACGCCTCGGCGACGACGGCGATATGCACGCCGCAGAGCAGTTGGTTGACGGTCTTCGCCATCGCGCCCTGACCGGGTCGCTCGCCCACGTGGAAGACCCGATCCCCGAGCGCGTCGAGAATCGGTCTCACGGCTTCGAACGTCTTGTCGGGCGCCGCCACCATTACAGTAAGCGTGCCGCGGACCGCGCCGACGACGCCCCCCGACACCGGCGCATCCGCGAAACGCCGCCCGGCGGCGAGCACGCGTGCCGCGACGGCTTCCACCGCCCCCGGCGGGCAGGTCGCCATCAGCGCGACGATGCCGCCGGGCGGGAGGGCGTCGAGCGCGCCGCCAACGAACAAGACCGATTCGGCCTGGGACGCATCGACGACCATCAGCACAAGGACGTCCGCGCCCTGCGCCGCTTGCGCAGCCGACGACACCCGCTTGCCGCCCGCCTCGGCGAGCGCATCCATAGCGGAGGCCCGCACATCGAAACCCTGGACTTCGAAGCCGCGCGCCACGAGGTTCCGGGCCATGGGCAGACCCATGGACCCGAGTCCGACGAAGCCGACCGTCATCATCGCTTCGCCTCCAACCCTGTTTGCATTGTTCCCTTCACGCTTCCTTCGCGACGGCGCCGGTCACGACCGCCCGTGCGCCGAGCACCGTCACGACCAAGACTTAATGCTCTTCGCCATCGCCTCGGCCGTGATCCCATAGCGGTCGTGCAGCGTCGGCAGCGCGCCGGCGTCCAGGAAGGCATCCGGCAGCGCCACCTGCCGGAAGCGGGGCGGCACCACGCCGGCGCGCAGCAGCGCCGCGGCGATCGCCTCGCCCAGGCCACCTATGATGGTGTGGTTCTCGGCCACGACCACCAGCCGCCCGCCGCGGCGGGCCTCGCAGAGGATCGCCTCCTCGTCGAGCGGCTTGATGGTCGGCACGTGCAGCACCGCGAGCTTCACCCGGTCCACCTCCAGTAGCTTCGCCGTCTCAAGCGCGCGCATGGTCATGAAGCCAGAGGAGATGACGAGCGCGTCGGCGCCCTCGCGGATCAGCTTGGCCTTGCCCAGCTCGAAGCGGTAATCGTACTCGTCGAGCACCAGCGGCACGTTGCCGCGCAGCAGGCGCATGTACACCGGCCCGTCATGCGCAGCGATGGCTGGCACCGCCTGCTCGATGTCCAGCGCGTCGCAGGGGTCCACGATCGTCAGGTCCGGCATGCCGCGGAAGATCGCGATGTCCTCCGTCGCCTGATGGCTCGGACCGTACCCCGTTGTCAGACCAGGGAGGGCGCAGCAGATCTTCACGTTCAGCCCTTCTTCGGCGATGCCCTGGCTGATGAAGTCGTAGGTCCGACGCGAGGCGAACACGGCATACGTTGTGACGAACGGCACGAAGCCTTCATGCGCCAGCCCGGCAGCCGCGAGCATGAGCAACTGCTCGGCCATGCCCATCTGGTAGAACCGGTCCGGATGGGCCTGCGCGAAGATGTGCAGGTCGGTGTATTTGCCGAGGTCCGCCGTCATGGCGACGATGTCGGGCCTCGTCTCGGCGAGGG
>DASQVL010000666.1:0-3105 GCA_035640795.1 Crenalkalicoccus sp.
GGGCCAGGCTGCTGAAGCTGCCTACCCGACCGGCTGGTCCGGCGCGCGTCTCGGCGAGGTGGCGGAGTTCACCCGCGAGGACCCGCGGAGGCGATGCCGGAGCCGACGCGCGGCATCGGCCCGGAGGATCGGCGCCCGACCGCGCGCCGCCGCCACCGCGCGCGCGACGCAGGCAGCCCTGGCCGCCTCAGGTCGCCGGCCGGATCCGGCTGTTGAACGCGTTGGTGTAGAGCCCCTCCAGCGGCGGCACCTTCTCCAGCGTCCCGCCCGAGGCGGTGATGTCGAGCGTCGCCTGCATCAACTCCGGCAGCATCCAGCCCAGCCCGTTCTCCCGCGACCGCTCCGTCACGCAGAGCTCGAGCACATAGGGCATGGTCGCCAGCAGCGTCGGGCCGTCGAGCCCGGCGCCGCTCTCCGCCACCATCGCGTCCACGGCCGCCTTCGGGTCCCTGGCCGTCGCCGCCCAGCCGCGATGCGTCGCCGCCAGGAAGCGGCGGCAGAGCCCGGGCTTCTCGCGCACCGTGTCCCGGTGCGCGACGTAGCAGAGGCCGTAGAGGTTGAACCCGGCATCGGCCCAGAGCAGGTGGCCGACATCGTCCTTGCCCAGCGCCTTTTCCCAGAGCGGGTAGCCCGAGTAGAGGTCGAAGGCGAGGTCCACATCGCCGCTGGCGACGATCGCCTGCTTGCCCTCCGGCCGCACGTTCACGAAGGTGATGGCGCCCGGCTCCAGCCCCTGGGACCGCGCGAAGGCGGGCCAGACGACGCGGTGGCTGTCCGCCGGCGCCACCGCCACCTTCCTGCCCGCGAAATCCTTCGCGCCCTGGAATCCGCGCGACCTGCGGAAGAAGGCGTTGTTCGCCGCCTTGTCGAAGATCACCGCGAGCATGACGATGTTGGCGCCTTTCGCCACCGCCGCGATCGTCGTCGGCGCGTCGGCGATGCCGAACTCGGCCTGCTTGAGCTCCACCCGCCGCGCCGCGTCGGCCGAGCCGGTGCCACGCTGGATGGTCACGTCCAGCCCTTCCGCTGCGTAGAGGCCGGCGCGCTTCGCGAGGAAGAGCGGCGCGTGGTCGCCCGAGCCGAACCAGTTCATCTGCAGCGTGACCGGGATCGCCGTCTCGGCGCGGGCGATCGCCGGCGCGACGAGCGCCGCGGCCAGCACGGCGCGGCGGGTGGTGTTCGGCTGCATGCGGTCGCCTCCCCTTCGGATCACGTGACGGCATCCCCGCCCGGCGCCTCCCAGGGCGTCAGGCGGCGCTCGGCCAGCACCACCAGGCCGTAGAGGGCGAGGCCGAGGGCCGAGATCAGGATCAGCGCGGCGAAGATCGCCGCGGTATCCAGCGTGACGCCGGCGGTCATGATGACGGCGCCGAGGCCCCGCTCGCTGGCCACGAACTCCCCCACGATGGCGCCGACCACCGACATGGAGGCATTGAGCTTGAGGCCCGCGAAGATGTAGGGCAGCGCGTTCGGGAAGCGGATCTTGGCCAGGACCTGCCAGCGCGTGGCGCGCATCGCCTGCACCAGGGCCAGCAGGTCGGGATCCACGGCGCGCAGGCCGACCGCGGTGTTCACCACCATCGGGAAGAAGGCGACCGCGACGCCGATCAGGATGTTCGGCACCACGCCGTAGCCGAGCCAGAGCAGGAAGAGCGGCGCGAGGGCGATCTTCGGCAGGGTGTTGAACAGCACGAGCAGCGGCAGCAGCGTCCGTTCCACCCGCCCGTCCCACACCACGGCGACGGCCAGCGCGACGCCGAGCACGGCGGAGGCCACGAATGCGCCGAGCACGGCGAGCAGCGTGGCAATGAGGTTGCTGCCCCAGGCGAAGCGCGCCTCCCCCAGCGCGGCGATGGCCGCGCCCGGCCCCGGCAGGATAAAGGGCTTGATGCCGAGCCCCACCACCAGCGCGTGCCAGGCGCCCAGCAGCGCCAGCAGGGCGAGCGCGCTCGGCAGGTAGTACAGCGCGGCACGGCGGGCGGCCGGACCCATGCGGAGCATCCCTGCAAGCGGAACATCCGAGCCTACTTGCCGATCGCCGCCAGCGGCAACCAGGATGCCGGAACAGCCCGGACGCCGCGCGTGCCCGAACCCTTCATCCGCCTGCGCAACCTCAGCAAGACCTACCGGGCGGCGACCGGGCGGGAGGTGCTGGCCGTCTCCGAAGCGAGCTTCGACGTCGCCGAGGGCGAGCTGGTCTCGCTGGTGGGTCCCTCCGGCTGCGGCAAGACGACCATCCTGAAGATCCTGGCCGGGCTGCTGCGGCCGGATGGCGGGGAGCTCTCGGTCGGGCACGGGGATTTCGACCCGGCGCGCGATGTCGGCATCGTCTTCCAGCAGCCGCTGCTGCTGCGCTGGCGGACGGTGCTGGAGAACGTGCTGCTGCCGGCGGAGATCCTCGGCCTGCCGGTGCGCCCGGCGCGGGCGCGGGCGCGGGAGCTGCTCGCGCTGGTAGGGCTGGAGGGGACCGAGGACCGCTGGCCGCGCGAGCTTTCGGGGGGGATGCAGCAGCGCGCCGCCATCGCCCGCGCGCTGCTGCACGACCCGAAGCTGATCCTGATGGACGAACCCTTCGGCGCGCTGGACGCGCTGACGCGGGAGCGGATGAACCTGGAGCTGCTGCGCATCTGGCGGGGCAGCGGCAAGACGATCCTGTTCGTCACGCACGGGATCGCGGAGGCGGTGTTCCTCGGCACGCGGGTGGTCGTGCTGACGGCGGGGCCGGCGCGGATGGCCGACAATTTCGCGGTGGAACTGCCGCATCCGCGGCTGCTGGCGGTGAAGACGACGGAGGCGTTCGGGGCCTATACGCGACGGGTGTATGGGCTGCTCGGCCTCGGGTGAGGGGAGGAGCTCCCTCCTCCCCCGGGGCCACTCACCCCGCCACCGCCTGCCGCACCCACTCCGCCCAGGCCAGCGCCGCGCGGTCCCGCCCGAACCCCGCCACCACCTGCACGCCCAGCGGCAGCCCCTTCGGCCCAAGCCCCGCCGGAACCGTCACGCAGGGCAGGTGCAGCAGCGTCCACGGCGCGTTGAAGGCGGGGTCGCCCGTCCAGCCCAGCCCCTCCGGCGCCTCGCCCGGCGCGGCCGGAACGAGGAGGGCGT
>DASQVL010000667.1:0-2926 GCA_035640795.1 Crenalkalicoccus sp.
CGGCAGCACCCGCGCCGGGGCGCCCATCCGCGCCGGAAGCGCCCGGAGGGCGGGCGCGGCCGGGCGCCCGCGCGGAAGCACTCACAATGTTCAATCCTGGCAACGCGGCGCCCCGATCGCCCGGAGGCGCGCCGGCCATTAAGCTTCGTGATCATGGGCCGCCGGCCGCGTATGCAGCGGCCGGCGGCCCATGATCACGAAAAACCCTCAGGCGCGCCGCATGGCCTCGCGGACGAGGACGGCCGTCTCGCTGGGGGTCCTGCCGACGCGGACTCCCGCCTTCTCCAGTGCTTCCTTCTTGGCCTGGGCGGTGCCGGACGAGCCGGAGATGATCGCGCCGGCGTGTCCCATCGTCTTGCCCTCCGGCGCGGTGAAGCCCGCCACGTAGGCGACGACCGGCTTGGTGACGTGCTGATCGATGTAGTCGGCCGCACGCTCCTCGGCGTCGCCGCCGATCTCCCCGATCATCACGATCGCGTCGGTCTCCGGGTCTTCGCCGAACGCCTGCAGGCAGTCGATGTGCGTCGTGCCGATCACCGGGTCGCCGCCGATCCCGACCGCCGTGGAGAAGCCGATGTCACGCAGCTCGTACATCATCTGGTAGGTCAGTGTGCCCGACTTGGAGACCAGGCCGATGCGGCCAGCGGAGGTGATGTCAGCGGGGATGATGCCCGCGTTCGACTTGCCGGGCGAGGCGATGCCGGGGCAGTTCGGGCCGACGATCCTCGTCGCGTTCCCGGCGGCGGAGGCGTAGGCCCAGAACCCGGCCGTGTCGTGCACGGGGATGCCCTCGGTGATCACGATGACCAGCGGGATGCGGGCGTCGATCGCCTCGATCACCGCGTCCTTGGTGCCGCCAGCGGGGACGAACACCACGGAGACGTCCGCACCGGTGGCGGCCATCGTGTCGGCTACAGTGCCGAACACGGGGATGTCGCTGCCGCCCAGGCTGACCGTCTGCCCGGCCTTGCGCGGGTTGGTGCCGCCCACAACGTTCGTGCCCGCGGCCAGCATCCTGGCCCCGTGCTTGCGGCCCTCCGATCCGGTGATCCCCTGGATCATGACCCGGCTCTGGGCGGTAAGGAAGATCGCCATCTCATGCTCCTCGTCCGGCCGCTGACGCCAGCTCAGCGGCACGCCTCGCCGCGTCGTCCATCGTCCCTACCTGCTCGACCACGCCGATCCCGGCCTCGTCGAGTATCCGCCTGCCCTCGGCCGCCTTGTTGCCGTCGAGGCGCACCACGATCGGGCGGCTGACCTGCTCGCCACGGCCGCCGAGCATGCTGATCGCCGACACGATCCCGCTAGCGACCGCATCGCAGGCCGTGATCCCGCCGAAGACGTTGACGAACACGCTGCGAACCGATGGGTCGGACAGCACGATTTCCAGGCCGTCGGCCATCACCTCGGCGGACGCGCCGCCGCCGATGTCGAGGAAGTTGGCCGGGCGGATTCCCCCGAACGGCTCGCCTGCGTAGGCCACCACATCGAGCGTGGACATCACCAGCCCGGCCCCGTTGCCGATGATGCCGACCTCGCCGTCCAGCTTGACGTAGTTGAGGTGCTTGGCCTTGGCCCGGGCCTCCAGCGGGTCGGCGGCACTTTCGTCGGCGAACCGGCCGAATTCCTGGCGGAAGGCGGCGTTGTCGTCCAGAGTCACCTTGCCGTCGAGCGCGAGCACGCGGCCATCGGCGGCCAGGATCATCGGGTTGACCTCGACCAGGGTGGCGTCCTCGTCGGTGAAGACCGCCCAGAGCCGCTCGGCCAGCTCGGCGGCGCCGCCCACGGCCTGCGCCGGCAGGCGGCCGGCGGTGGCGATCTCCATGGCCTTGGCCATGTCCACACCGTCCAGCGGCGACACCGGGATACGCGCCACCGCCTCGGGATTAGTGTGCGCGACTTCCTCGATCTCCATGCCGCCCTGGACGGAGCAGATCGAAAGGAAGGTCCGGTCGGCCCGGTCGAGCAGGAAGGACAGGTAGTACTCCTGCGCGATGTCGCTGGCCTCCTCCACGAGCACCTTGTGCACGGTGTGGCCCTTGATGTCCATGCCGAGGATCTGCTGCGCCGTTTGGTAGGCGGCCTCGGGACCATCGGCCAGCTTCACGCCCCCGGCCTTGCCCCGTCCGCCCGTCTTCACCTGCGCCTTTATGACAACCTTCGGCTTGCCCGCCGCGGCGAACTCCGCCGCGATCGCGCGCGCCTCTTCAGCCGTGTGCGCGACCTTCCCGCTCGGCACGGGAACGCCGTACTCCGCGAAGAGCTCCTTCGCCTGATGCTCGAACAGGTCCACGTCTGCCCGTCCTTGGTATCCGCTTGCGGCCGCCGCGCACGGCGGCGGGGGTCGCCCTGCCCTGGCAGCCTAGCCGCCATCGGCAGGCTGCGCTGGCGGGGGCCGTATGGCATTGCTGTGAAGTGCCTCTCAGGCGACACAGCCGGTGCCTTTTCAGAAGTCCGGATGACACTCACCGTGCCACGGCGGCGAGCTCGGCCTGGACCCAGTCCACGATCGCTCGGGTGGACGCACCGGGGGTGAAGATACGCGCGACGCCCATCCGGGTCAGCTCGGTGATGTCGGCCTCCGGGATGATGCCCCCGCCGAAGACCGTGATGTCCTCGGCGTCGCGCTCCTTCAGGAGCTCGAGGACACGGGCGAACAGCGTCATGTGGGCACCGGAGAGAATGGAGAGCCCGATCGCATCCGCGTCCTCCTGGATCGCGGCGGCCACGATCTGCTCCGGTGTCTGGTGCAGCCCGGTGTAGATCACCTCTACGCCTGCGTCCCGCAGCGCCCGGGCGACGACCTTGGCCCCGCGGTCGTGGCCGTCCAGGCCAGCCTTGGCTATGACCACCCTGATACTGCTCACCCGCATGCCTCCCGCCAACTGGAATACGTCAGCAGGGTAACCGCTCGGCCTGCTCCCCG
>DASQVL010000668.1:0-14438 GCA_035640795.1 Crenalkalicoccus sp.
GACGCCGGGGACGGAGGCGAGCAGGTCCTCGGTCTCGCGCCAGGCGGGGCTGCCGCGGACCTCGTCGTCGATCTCCGCCTCGACCTCGGAGAGCTCGCGCTGCAGCGCCTCGAGCAGGCGGGCGATGGAGCGCTGCAGGCGACGCTCGGTGCAGCGCTTCTGGCGCTGCCGCAGGGTGCGCTGCATCAGCGCTTCTATCCCATCAATCGCCGCGACGACGGTCATCGTCGCCTCAACGACCTGTTCACCCGAGCCAAGCGCAAGATTGTGCTTTTCACCTCGCTGCAGGCCGAGGACATCCTGGTCTCCGAGACCAGCGCGCCTGGCGTACGCGTCTTGCGGGATTACCTAGCCTATGCGCGGGATGGCCGCCTCGAACGCGGGAATATCGGCGACGAGGAAGCGGATAGCCCGTTCGAGACCTCGGTGGCCGGTGCGCTCCGCGCTCTCGGTCACAATGTGTCACTTCAGGTCGGTGTGGCGGGTTATCGCATTGACCTTGCGGTGCGACATCCCGAAGAGCTTGATCGGTTTGTGCTCGGCATCGAGTGCGACGGGGCGACCTACCACCGCGCGAAGAGTGCGCGCGACCGCGACCGGCTGCGGCAAGAGGCCCTGGAGCGGCTTGGCTGGAAGTTGGCCCGGGTATGGTCGACAGATTGGTTCCGGGATCCGGCAGGCCAGACCGGGCGACTGTCGCGGGAGATCGACGCAGCCCTGGCGCAGCCGCCCAGAGGGCCGAAGGTACGGCGGCGCCTCCTCGAAGAAGCCTGGGTGCCCACGTCGCAAGAGACACCGCTCCGCCCAGCTGCCCGGCGCGGAGCGACGCAGGGAACCCTGCCGGGGGAGCGGCCGGTATCGGCGGGCGCCACAGTGTCAGATACCCTCACGGTGCACGCTACTCCGTACGAAGGTGGCAGGCCTACCACGCTGAGAGACGCCCTGATTGCCTTCCGCGAAGATACCATCATGCGCGACTTCCCGGGCAGCGAGCCCGGCCGATGCATTCTCCGTGATGCGATGATTGACTTGGTGATCAAGACGCGTCTCGATGACCCGCAGGATTTTCATTCAAAGATTCCAGAGTTCCGTCGGACACGGACGGACGGACGCCAAATGGCCTACCTGACGCGGATATGCGAACTCGTCGAGGAGTACGGCGTCGAGGCATAGGCGCAATCACTCACGCGGGCGCAGTCCGCGCTGCTTGCGCCAAGCGACCGGAAACGGCTCCATCAGCTCCGGCAGCGCCATCTTGGCTGGCTGCCGCCCGTCCAGAATTGCCTCCACGATATCCGGCGCCAGCAGCGTCAGCCGCAGCACGCGCGAGACATAAGACGAGTTGATCTTCTCGGCCGCGGCCAGGTCCTTCACCGTGGCGTAGCGGCCGGACTCCAGCATCCGCCGCCAGCGGAAGGCCCGCGCCAGTGCCTTGACCAGGGTGACGTCCTGCCGCGGTGGGGCGGCGAGGACGCCGGAGGTGACGATGGTCTTGCGACCGCCACGCGTGCGGAAGGTCAGCGGCAGCCGGACGGTCAGCATCTGCGCCGTGGTGGTCACGCTGCGGCCCTCGCCTCAGCGCCAGATCGGGCGTCAAGGTCTCGGGCCAGGCTGGCCAAGCCGTCCAGCCGCAGCCGCACGTCGACGCCGGCTTCGCCGATCTCCACCCGATCGACCAGCAGCCGCACGATCCGCGCCTGCTCCGCCGCGAACAGCTCGACCCACAAGGGTTCGAGCCGCTCCAGCGCAACCAGCACCTCATCGTCGGTCACCTCCGGCGTGCCGGTCCGCGCCGCCCGCTAGGTGCCCACCTGGTCCGGCTGAAGTAGCAGCGGATCGTCCCGGCCCCGGACTCTCCCGAAGGGAGCGCGGGTCTGCCGGAGCATCCGCCGGCGCGCTTACCCGGTGCCGCGTCGGATGTCCGGGCCGCACACGTGCTTCGGACGTGCCGTCCCGGGCAAGTCCGTCCGGCTCTAGGCCCCGAGTGGGCATCGCCGTGCACGCGTTGAATACGATGGCGGCACTAGGGATGTCACGGGCCGTGCGCGTCGCCTGATCGGCCGTCATCCAAGGCGTCGGCGCGCATTCATGCGTCTTGATGCACCAAAGCCAACTCGCACTTCATTCCGCTGGGCACTTCGCTGGATCGGGCCTTCGGCCAGCGAGGCGCGTCGCCGCTCAGCCGGTCAGCAGCGCCGCAATGGAATCGGACAGCCGGCCGACCGCCGCGCTCGCCGCGGCGACGAAGGCCCGGGTGTCGCTGCCGGCCTGTACTGGCACCGTTAGGCTTTCGGTGCGCGTGACGTCGCGACGACGCGGGTCGCGGTACTCGATGGCGACCTGTGCGGTCAGGGTCAGCACCGCCGGCCCCGTCATGCCCAGCCGCCGCAGGTTCACCGCGACCGTCGCGTCGGCCGGCGCCGAGATCGCGCCCTCGCTGGCGTAGACGCTGGCGCCCGGCAGGCGCTGAGCCAGGTTCTCCACCAGGACGCGGGTCAGCATCCCCTCCAGCGGCTCGCCCCACCAGTCGTCGCTGGAGACATCGAGGCGGTAATCCTCGGCCGAGCGCACGATCGGCAGCCTGTCGAGATAGCGGGCCACCATCACCTCGCGCACCACCACCGTGCGCGGCCCGCCGCGGCGCGCCTCGCCCGGCGTCGGCAAGATCGTGTAGAGCACCGGCGGCGGCGACCTGCACGCAGCGAGCAGCGCCAGCGTGCCGAGCGCGCCAGCGCCGAGCGCGCCGCGGCGGTCCGGGGGCACCCTACTGGTTGCCCTGGGTGGCGCGGCCACGGATCAGCGACTCTGGGTTCCGGTTCAGCGTGTCGGCCAGGCTGCGCAGCGACCGCGCCGCGCCGTTCAGCTGCTCGAGCAGCCGGTCGAGGTCGCGGTGGAACTGCGACTCGTCGCCGTAACCGCGGCCGGTCGAGACAAGCAGGCGGTTCGCCTGGGTGACCGTGGTCTGCAAGTTGGCGACCAGGGGCGGCAGGGACCGCAACGCCGGCGCCGCCGCTTCGTCGAGCTGGCTGACCACCTGCTGCGCGCCCGCAAGCGTGGCCTGCAGCGAGGCCAGCGCCGCCTTCAGCTCGGGCCCGCGCACCAGCGCGTCCACGCTGGCCAGCGTGCCGTTCAGGTTGTCGCCAATCTGCTGGAACGGCATTGCCTCGACCTTCGCCAGCAGCTGGTTCACCGCTTCCATGATGCCCGCGAACTGTCCGGGCACGGTGGGGAAGACGATCACCCCGTCCGCCACCTCGAGCTCCGCCGGTGCGGCGTTCGGGACGATTTCGAGCGAGATCTGCTGCTGGCCAGTCAGCAGGTTGGCGCTGGCCAGCTTCGCCCGCATTCCCTGCCGCACCAGGATGCGCGCGTTCTCGATTGGCCCCCGCGACGCGGCGGCGCCTGAGCCGACGATGCGCTCCGGCTCAATCTCGTAGCGGACCGGAATCCGCAGCCGGTCGGTCTTCGGGTCGTATTCCAGATCGAACCCCAGGACCTCGCCGATTCGCACGCCCTGGAAGGTCACCAGCGCGCCGGGGGCGAGGCCGCTCACCGAATCGACGAAGTAGGACAGGACCGGCACCCGTTTGTGGAAGGACGCGTTGTTCGCCGCTTCCTGGCTGGCATAGAGCCGGAATACATGGTCCGCGCGGGCTTCCGGTCCGCGGCGCGCGGCCGCCGCCGTCTCGAAGGCGATGCCGCCGAGCAGCAGGGCGCGCATCGATTCGAGCTGCAGCTGCACGCCCTCGGCGCCGAGCTTGACGGAGACGCCGGAGGCGTTCCAGAAGCGCGACCCTTCCCGCACGTAGCTGTCGTAGGGCGCGCGGATGAAGGCGTGGATGGTCACGCTCTCGGCCATGTCGCTGATGTCCCAGCCGAGCACCTCGCCGACGCTGAGGTCGCGGAAGAAGACAGGGGAGCCGAGGCTCATCGATCCGAGCCGGTCGGCGTGCAGCAGAAAGGTGCGGCCCGGCTCCGCGGTCTCCAGCACCGGCGGTACCTCGAGGCCGGTGAAGTGCCGCTCCGGCACCCCGCCCAGGGCGGCCGGCGAAAGCTGGATGTAGGAACCCGACAGCAGGGTGCCGAGACCTGAGATGTTGCCGGCGAAGAGCCGCGGCTTCACCACCCAGAAGCGCGCGTCGCGCGTCAGCAGCGCCTCAGCCTCGCGGTTCATCCGGACGGTCAGCACCACATGCCCCAAGTTTTCGGACACCGTGATGGCCTCCACCCTGCCCATGACGACGTCGCGAAGCCTTACCTGCGACTGGCCGGCGGTCAGTCCTTCTGCGCTGCTGAAGGTGATGGTGATGGTCGGCCCGCGCTGCATGTAGTTGTGCCACACCAGGTAGCCCGCGATCAGCACGGTGATGATCGGGATCGCCCAGATGGGCGAGAGCCGCCAGCGGCGCTCGACACCGGAGCGTACCGCGGCCTCGGGGTGGGAGGTGTCCATCATGCCACCGTCCTCGCCCGCAGCGGCGCGGGCCCGTTTCGACCAGCCGTGTCCCACATCAGCCGCGGATCGAAGCTCTCGGCCGCGAGCATGGTGAGGATCACTACGGCGCAGAAGGCGACCGCGCCGATTCCCGGCTCAATGCGGACCACCTCGCCGAACTGCACCAGCGCGACCAAGATGGTCTCCATGAAGATGTCGATCATGGACCAGCGGCCGATCGCGTTGACGACGAAGTAGAGGCGCGTGCGGTCGCGCAGCCGCTCCTGCCAGCCGAGCTGGCAGGTGACCAGCAGGACCGTCAGCCCGATGATCTTCAGCAGCGGCACCGCCACGCTGGCGAAGAATACCAGCGCGGCGAGCGGGTACAGTCCGCTGTCCATCAGCTCGACGACGCCGCCGAGGATGGTGCTGGGCGCCCCGGAGCCGAGCTGGATGAATTGCAGCACCGGATAGACGTTGGCGGGAACGTACAGAATGGCGGCGGCGATCAGCAGGGCCCAGGCCCGCGCCACGGCGTTCGGCTTGCGCGCGTGCAGCGCGCCGCCACAGCGCGGGCAGCGAGCGTCCCGGTCATCGGGCAGGCTGACCAGGCCGCAGGTCTGGCAGCCGACGGCACCCGCCTCGGCCGCGGTCAGGGCCATGGCGGCGTGATCGATCCCGGCATGCGGGACGCCGCGGCGCTCCATCTCCTCCCACACCGCCTGGTCGTCGAGCACCGCCTCCGCCGCGATCATGGTGAGCAGCAGCAGGCCGAGGGCGTAGAGCGCGACGCCGATCTCGATGTGCACCAGGTCGATCAGCTTGGTGTAGGCGACGAGGACGCCGAGCAGGAACACCTCGATCATCGACCAGGGGCGAAGCCGCTCGACGATGGCGAAGACCCGGCGGATATGGCGCGGCGGGCGTGCCAGCCGGAGCCCGATCAGGACATAGGCCATCGCCGCGAGCTTCAGAGTCGGCGCGGCGACGGTGGTGAACAGCACGATGACGGACAGCTCCCAGAGCCCGCTGCGGCCCATGCCCCGGGGCGCGGAGAAGAGGTCGGCGCCGCGCTCCATGCCCGCGGTGCTGACCGTCATCAGCGACATTAGGCAGGCGATGCCGAGCAGCGACAGCGCCCCGAGATTCAGGGCCAGCGCGCGGTCGAGGGGATTCTCGCGCGTCCGGCGCAGCAGCCCGCCGCAACGGAGGCACCGCGCCGACGCCCCGGGCAGCAGAGAGGGGACGAGCTGGACCTGGCCGCAGCTCGGGCACTCGCGCAGCCGCGCCGGTGTGCGCCAGCGCTCGCCGGCATCGGCCGGGCGGTCGGCGACGAAAGCGTCGCTGGTCGCGGTGGTTACCATCCGTCCGCGCCAGCCGCGGGCGAGAGACGCGGCGGCATGCGGGAAACCTACGGCGTCTGGCTCCGGTCGCCCCCTGCGATCAGTACCAGAAAACGGCAATTTTCGACTGTTCGGCCCTGCCGGGGGTCTGCGCCCCGTACTCCTGGCACCATCCGGACTGGCGGAACCAGCGACCGTGCTGGGATCGGAGGTGCCTTTCGGATATTCCATGGCAGGTCGAGGATTGCCGGCAGGTCCTCTCACGGGCGGAAGGTCTTCGGCGTGGCCGAAGAGAATCACGCCAGCCTCGTCAAGGCGCGACGTTACGTGGACAGGCTCCTAGGCCGGGGACGGGCTCGATCGGGAAGGCCGTGCCGAAGATGCCTGACAGGCGAAGTTGAACTGCGTATCACCGTCGACCTTCACGCTGAGGTTCGGAGGGACGTTGAAGCTGCGGTTGGTGCTCCATCGCGTCCAGGCCATGCCGATGCCGGTAGCCACATAAGGCACGACCCAGGGTGAGCCGGGGATCTCGAAGTCATAGAGCAGGTTGAGCATCAGACCGAAGGTTTCCGGCTGCGCATTCTGGTTGTTCAGGCGACCTAAGGCGGCGAGCAGGCCGAACCCCGTGAACTTGTCGAAGTCAATCCATCGTAATCGAACTCGACCTCGAGCGCGGGCCGTTGCCAAAGCCCCAGCCCACACTGCCGAAGGTGGCGATGCCGGTGTCGAAGCGCGCATTCCCGCCGGCGCGGCGAAGCCGGCGTTCCGCAGCGCGGCGGTGATGTTGCCCGACTGATTGAGACTGGTCTCGTTCACCCAGTTCGGGCCGACGCCGAGGCCGATGTAGAGCCCAGTGACGGGCATTGCGTTCCACCCGTACCTGGTCTGGGCGTTGACGGGAATCGCGGCCACCACGCCGCCCGAGAGCGCCGTCGCGGCAAGCAGGGACATCCGCCGCAATTTGAGCATTTCGACAGGACGGGTCGGATCGCGCGCGGGCGTGGCGTTCTGGTCTCCTTCGAAAGTTGGCACGGCGGAAGTCGGCCGCACGGGGCGAACGCGCCTCCGTGGTGAGCCAGCCGAAGACGCCATGCACAGCCCCGCGCAGGATTGGCTCCGGTCGGGAGCCTGGTCCGCACCCTGCTCCGCGGTTCAATGGTTGGCGGCCCCGGCCACGCGCGACTCGAATTGCCGGCAGACTTGTTCCGGGTCGCCGTGGAATGACTCCCGCGCGGACGCCGCGACCATGCGGGAATCGTCTTTCGCTGCTGCCGGGCTGGCGCGCTGCGTTACCGCATGGAGAGAACGATGGCGCTGCCGCCGAGGCTGAGCATCAGCCCCTCGCGCCGCGCCTTCAGGCGCATGATTACGCCAGCCTCGTTCTGCAGCCAGAGGTCGCCGGCGCTGGCGGTGCCGAGGGCGAAGCCGTAGCGGGCCTCACCGTATGTGCCGGGGAATTGGGAGATGTTGCTCAGATTGTAGACATCGCCACTCGCATCGACGGAAGAGACGCCGAGGCCGCCGATTCCGGCGCCGCCGACGGTGAAGGGGTAACTCTGCCCGCGGTAGTAGAGGACGCCGCTCCCGCCGCTGCCGCTGCCGATGTAGGCCGCCTGCACCATGTTCATCTCGACCGTGCCGTCGGGGGTCTTGCCGGCGATCGCCTGTGGTCCGAGCCGGACATCGCTCTGGCAGCCGCCGGCCATCAGCAGGACGGCGAACGGGACGGCGCCGGCGATCATGCAGCGGCGCTTGCGACTCTCGATCATGGCCTTGCTCCTCCCTGTGCGCGCCGAGGCGCCTGATGCGGCCCGCGGCCGGGCCCCGGATGCAAAGCACGCGATCACTCGTCGCGGCCGGTCAGGCCGGCACATCGCCCGGGGTGCGGATCCCATGAAAGGCTAACCGGCAGCGACGCGAGCGGGCCCGGAAAAGCCTATCCATTTTCGGCCGGCCGATGGTCTTGCGTCCTCGCGGTCCTGGCGATCGCGTCGCCGCTGCGCGGCAGGGAGAATCAGCTCGGCGGAACACGCGGATCCTGCCTCGTCCTGGGCTCGGCATCCATGGCCAGCGCGCGGGCGCGACGGCGCCGTCCTCCAACGACCCCGATCGCCGAAGGCGGGTGGTGGGCAGGCACCCCGCCCACCTCGATCACTTCGATGCGTGCCGGCCGCCGCCCAGCTCAGCGGGTCAGAACCAGCTCTTCGGAGCCTTCTGGATGGAGACGGCAACGGCATCACTGACCACGGCCGTGACCGTGTCACCGACCTTCACCTGGCCCAGCATGGCGATGCGCGCCGGGTCGGTCACGTGCACGGTGTACACGCCGCCGCCGCTCGGGCTGACGATATCGAGCGAGTCCGACGCCGGGTGCTTGCCGACGACGAGGCCGCTGACGCGCAGGAGCGCCACGCCGACACCGCCCGGCGCCTGCGCGTTCTGGCCGATGGCCACCGCTCCCGCATCCGGGGGGGCGTTCATGCTGGTCGACAGCTCGAAGGCTACCGAGCGGTAGAACTGTGCATTCACCGTGTCGCCGACCTGCAGCATGTCGAGCCGGACGGCCGGACCCGCCGTCACCGTGACCGAGCGGCCCGAGGCGCCCTGCAGCGTGACCTTGCGCGTCTGCGGGTCGAGGGCGGTGATCTTCGCATGGAGCGTCTCCGCCATCGGCTCCGGGATGCTGGCGAGGGTGGGGTTGGCCTGCGCCGCTGCCGGGCTCGGTAGCGCTGCCGGGAGTGCGGCGCCCATCGCGGCCAGGGCCGCCACCGCAGCAAGGCCCTTCCAAGCATTCGTCATCGTCATGCGTCTTCTCCTTGAAGCGCTCCGCCGCATTTGCGCGGGGATGGCAACCGGGCCGGCATGCTGGGCGGCTGGTTGGGTGTTGCCTGGCCGGGTCGCCCCGGCGCTCAAGCTCTACGCGGCGAGGTTGCGGAGCGCATCCGGCAACGCTGTCCGATTTCGGCAATCCTGTGCGGTGCCGTCTGCCTCTGGCGTGAGCATGCGTTCAGTCGCCGCCAGCGACGGGTCACGACCGGCTTGCAACCGCTGGTCACCCCGCCCCCATCAGCGCGCTGCAAACGGTTGCAGAGCACCGGGCGCGCCAATGTCACCATACCGTGAATAGGGCCATCCTGAGCGGCAGACGGTCGCGTCTGCCGCGCTGATTGATACTGATCAAGGCGCCGACTGGTCTAGGGTGGCCATAACTGCCTCGCGGCCATGAGAGGGATTGCGGCGGGAATCGCCGCGCGAGAGGCATCACATGACGAACCTGGGATCTGGCGGCCAGGCTTCCATCGTCTCGCGACGCTTCGCCAGCGCGGAGGAGTTCGCCGGCGCGATCTGCGACGCCGGCGTGGACCACGTGCCGCTCCAGGTAGGGCCCTACGACGCCCGCCTCACCGTCCTGCGGCTCGGCCCCATGACCCTCCAGCGCGCCGAGGACCGGGCGCACGTGGCGCGCGGCGCCGTCCACCCGGGCCGCGCCGTGCTCCTCATGCCGCTGCGGCATTGCGAACCGGCCGTGGTCAACGGCCGGCTTGTCCGGGAGGCCGACATGCTCCTGCTCGCACCCGGGCGCGAGCTCCACTGCCTGTGCCCCGCCCCGATGGACTGGGCCTCGCTCGCCTTGCCCGCAGCGGAGGCCGAGCTTCTGCTCGAACTGGGGAGGATGCCCAGGATGGACAGCCCTGCCGAGCCGATGCGGCTCGTGCCGCCAGAGGCCGCGGACACGCTGCGCCGGGTCGTTGCCGCGGCCGCGACGCTCGCGGAGGACCTGCCCGGCGCGGTCGACAGGCCCGGACTGGTGGAGGCGCTATCGGACGGGCTCCGGGAACTCGTGACGGAGGCGTTCAGCAGGGCGGAGCGGCCGACGCCTCTCCACCGCAGAACGCAGAACGAGATCCGCTTGGTGAGCACGGCGGAGGAGTTTCTGCGCGCCCACGTGGCGCGGCCGATCTACACCGAGGAGCTCTGCCGGGCGCTCGGCGTGTCCCCGCGCAAGCTCCACCACACCTTCGTCGCGGCCTGCGGCAAGAGCCCGCAGGCCTACCTCAAGCTCCGCCGCCTGATGCTGGTCCACCGGGCGCTCAGCGCCGCCGGGCCGGAGGCCTTGCTGGTGAAGTCGGTCGCCCTGGCACATGGCTTCTGGCACCTGGGGAACTTTGCGCGCAACTACCGCGAGCAGTTCGGCGAGTCGCCCTGCGAGACCCTGGCCCGCGCCCGGGCTGGCGGCGGCGATCAGCGGCCGCACCGGTTGGCCGCCGCGGCGGATCGCGCAGCGCGGTCGGGCTGAGCCCGGTCGGTGCCGCCGCAACGGCGCCACGATCCGGATCGGAGAAGGCGGGTCAGCGCCCGGGCGGCAGCTCGCCGAACATCGCGCGGTAGGCGTCCCGGAACCGGCGCAGGTTCCAGAAGCCGTGCGCGAGGGCCGTCGCCTCCACCACGCCAAGAGGGCGGCCAGGCGCGCGCAGCGCGGCGCGGACCAGGACGAGGCGGCGGCGCAGCAGGTAGCGCGTCCGCTGATGCCTAGGACTGCGAGGAAAGCCGAGTGCAGGCGCGCCTCCGGAACGCCGATGGCAGCCGCGAGCCGCGCAGCGTCGGCCGCCCGGGCGGGATCGGCACGCAGACTGTCCTCGGCGGCGCGCAGGGTCCGTCGCAGCGACGGCGCGGCGAGGCGCAGCACCCGTGGCGCCTCGCCGCCATAGGGGCCCGCCAGGAGATCAGAGCAGGCATCGAGCGCCGTGGCACGAAGCGCGCGGCGCGCTTCCTCGACCTGGAACACCACGGGTCCTCCGCCGCGACCTCGGCGAAGTCGCGCACGAGCGCGGCAGCCCGAATCCACGCGCCGGGGTCGGCGCGCAGCCAGGCCGCGGCGCCGGGGCGATCGAACGCCAACCCGCGCGGCGGCGCGAGGAGCGGCCCCACTCCGCCGGCAGCGTCAGCAGCCCCCAGCTGGCGTCCTGCCGGTTCGCCATCTCGTACGCGGCGCCGGCGCCGAAGGCTGCGACGCCGCGCCACTCGGCCGATCCGCCGCACAGGCGGAGGGTCTCGCGCCCGTCGAGCGGGAGCAGCACACAGGCGGTCCCACGCGGCAAGGCGCCGATCACCGCGAGCGGCGTGCTGCGGCCGGTCTGCAGCGTCAGGCCACACAGGTCGAGGCTGCCGGTCCGCAGCGCGAAGGGGTGGCGGCGCAGCGGTGCCGCCCGCACTGCGCCCCAGAGGGCGGACTGCGAGAGGTCGTCGACTTCAGTGAACACCATGTGGCAAACCCTGACGCGCAACATCGTGCCGCAAACGCTCCTCCCCGCCCGGCGTCCCTCCGGCCGATCCCGCGGACGAACGGTTTCGCGGCTCCCGGAAGCGGCCCAGAAGGGGCCAGGCCGGATGGGCGGTCGTCAGCGCCACTGCCGGCCCGGGCCATGATCATCCGTACCAGGAGCATCCGCACGGCGAGCTGCAAGCAGACCGCATCCGCGATGGCCGTGATCCCGCCCGCCCAGTTCCGGAGGTATTCGTTCAACGGAACCGAAGGAAAGCGGCTTGGCCATCCCGGGACGGATTATCGGCGCCGCATCTGATTGCCGTCCGCTTTTCCGGCCAATGTGGATAACCAGGGGGTCGAGTGCGGCAGTCTGGACCGACACTCCGTGCCTCGCGCGCGTGAACCCTGTCCAATTCCGGCAGATGGGGCGCCCCGCTCCGCTGTCGGCCAGCGGAGCGGTGCCATGCCGATTCTGGATAGCGGTACCGCGTGCGCGCGGGGATCGCGGGACCGTAGATGTCGCCGACGCACCGGCCGCCGGCGCGGCCGCTCCGCGCAGGGATCCAGCATGGGTGTCACGACGAGCAGCAACGGCATACTGGAGCCCGGCCCGGGCGAGGCTGCGCTGGACGGTGACGTCGCTGACGGACGGCCAGGTCAGCGAGAGGTCGGTCGCCTTCGCCGTGCGGCCCAGGCCGGAATGACGGAACAGCAGATGAAAGCGAGGAGGTGGCGATGAGGCGATCATTCGCCGATGCGATGCTGCGACTGCTGCTGCTGCTGTGCGCCGTCGCGTGCGCGACGGAGGCCAAGTACCAGCAGTACGTCAACAGCTTCGTCGGGCAGAACGCCAGCCAGCTCTACGCGGTCTGGGGCGCCCCGCAGCGTTCGGCACCCCTGCCGGATGGCGGCCAGGTCGTCAGCTTCCTCTCGAACGTGCGCGCCGGCGTCGGCCTCGGCATCACCGGATGCGAGACCACCTTCATCCTGGACCGGGCCAGCATCGTCCGGCAGGCTTCCTTCCGAGGCGATGCCTGTTACCGCTGAGCCCGCGGGACTCAGGCCGCCCGGCTGGGCCTCGGCCGCCAGGAGAACCTGGATGTGAGCCCGCTCGCCATTGCGCTCCTCATCTTCGCCGGCAGCCTTGCCGCAGCGCTGCTGGGCGTGACGCTGCAGCTGCCGCGACACCATCTGGACGAGGGGTCGCGGGATGTCGTGAAGGGCGTCATGGGGCTCGTCGCCACCCTCGCCGGCCTGGTGCTCGGGCTTCTTATCGCCTCCGCGAATGCCTCCTACAACGCGGTGAGCAGCCAGTTGGACGAGATGGCAGCCAAACTGGTCGAGCTGGACCGTGCGCTGGAGTACTGCGGCCCCGAGGCTGCGCCGGCGCGTGCGCTGTTCCGCCGCGGTGTGCGTGCGGAACTTGAGCGGGTCTGGCCACAGGGACAGGTCCGGATGGAGGCGATCACGCCAGGCGAGATCCGCCAGGAGAGCGACCGGTTCGTGCTCATCATCGGACAGCTCTCGCCGCAGACCGAGCCTCAGCGGTTCGCGCAGCAGCGGGTCCTGCAGCTGATCGACGCCTTCGCCCGGACGCGTGCGCTGCTGGCTAGCGAGGCAGCGAGCGGGCTTCCCGGCCCCTTTTTGGCTGTGCTGGTGTTCTGGGTGGTGGCCCTGTTCTTCGGGCTCGGTCTGTTCGCCCGGTTCATGCCACGGTGCTCGTCGCGCTCTCGATCGGGGCGCTGTCAGTCGCGGGGGCCATCTACCTGGTCCTGGAGCTGAACCAGCCCTTCGACGGGCTGATGCGGATCTCAGATGCGCCGATGCGCCGTGCACTGAGCCAGATGGGGGAATGATCCCGGCCTGCCGCTGCCCGCCGCTCTGCCGAAGGCCGGGGCGCAGAGAGCCGATCTGCCGAAATGAGATAGCGCATTCACCGGACATCCCGCTGCGTAGGCCCTAGACTCCCGGTCGTTGCGGGTCGGTGGCAAGCCATGCCCGCGCCTTCGGACCGGCGAGGTCGCCATGGCGTTTCCAAGGACGATGGCGAGGCACGGGATTGCACCTTGGCCACGCCTGGCGATGGTGCTCTGCGGCCTTGCCGCGATCCCGCTGGCCGGCTGCAAGGATGAGCGCAATGCCTATGTGCCGCCGCCGCCGCCGAAGGTCACCGTCGCCACCCCGGTAGAGCTGCGCGTGCCGATTTATCTTGAGACCACCGGCACCGTGGCCCCGGTGAATCAGGTGGGCCTGGTGGCGCGCGTGCCAGGCTTCCTGCAGCAGATCGGCTATCGGGACGGCGAGATGGTACAGCAGGGCCGGGTGCTCTTCGTGATCGAGCCGCAGCCCTACCAGGCGTCGCTGACCCAGGCCCAGGGTTCGCTGGTCGCGGCGCAGGCGGAGCTGCTGAACGCCGAGACCGAATTTGGCCGGCAACGGACCCTGGTGGCGCAGGACGTCTCGGACCAGGCCCGTTACGACGACGCGCTGGCGAGGCGCGACGAGGCGCGGGGAAAGGTGCTGCAGGCCCAGGGCCAGCTGGAGCAGGCGCAGATCAACCTCGGCTACACTCAGGTCACGGCGCCCTTCCCCGGCCCGGTCACGGCGCATACGACCTCGGAGGGGCAATATGTCGGCGGCACCACGCCGACCACGCTGGCGACCATCCTGCAGACCGACCCGATCTGGGTGAAGTTCAACGTCAGCGAGCTGGCCAACCTGCGCATTCGCCAGGAGCTGCTCGCCTCCGGCATCACCGAGGTGCAGCTCGACCAGGTCGTGGTGGAGGTCGGCCTGGCCGGGCGCAGCGACTTTCCCATCGCGGGCCGGCTCGATTACCTCGCGCCGAACGTCGACACCGGCACCGGCACCCAGGCCACGCGCGCGGTCTTCGCCAATCCGCATCGCATTCTGCTGCCCGGCTTCTTCGTGCGCGTGCGCGTGCGCATCCCGGAGGGGCCGAACCGGGCCCCTTCGCTGCTGGTGCCCGAGACCGCGCTCGGGGCCGACCAGTCGGGCCGCTACGTGCTCGTGGTGAACGCGGAGAAGGTCGTCGTGCAGCGCAACGTCACGCTCGGCGAGCGCTTCGGCCCGATGCGCGTGATCGAGACCGGATTGCGCCGCGAGGATCGGGTGGTGGTGAACGGCCTGCAGCGCGCCATCCCAGGCGGGCGGGTCGAGCCGGCGGTGGAGGTGCTGACACCGCCCGACATTCCCCAGCCGGTGCCGGCGGCCACGCAGCCGGTCGCGGCCGCCGCCCGGGACGGGCCGGCACAACCAGCAGCAGCAGCGGACCCGGCACCCGCGGCCCCGCAGCCGGCGCCCGCGACACCCGGTCCGCGCACAGCGACCGGCCAGAACCCCGGCCACGCGGCGCCGCCGCATGGCACGG
>DASQVL010000669.1:0-2531 GCA_035640795.1 Crenalkalicoccus sp.
GTCCGTCCGTGACCTGCTCCAGTGTCCTGCCTGCAAGGTTCGCTGCTTCAGCAGCGAACCGAACGGACCAGCAGGCCACTGAAAACTACGGCTGGCGTTCCGATCCGAAGGGCGCCGCAGTGGCGGCGACCTTCGGAAGTGCGACACCAGGGCAGATCTCCGTAAGGCGGCATCGCCCGGAGCCGTGGATCTGCTCTGCAAACAACGAGATAGAGCGTGTACCGTGAACGCATGTGAACGGCAAAATGCTCTAGACCTGGGCGGTGGCCCGCTGCCTGGGCTTGGCCACGGGCGGGCCGGGCGGTGCCGGGGGCGCCTCGTTCCGCCGCAGCCGGTTCCGTCCGGTGAACAGCACGATCGGCGCGGCGATGAAGATGGAGGAGGAGGTCCCCACCACGATCCCGAAGATCATCATCCAGGCGAAGCCCGACAGCGCGTCGCCGCCGAAGATCGCCAGTGGCACCGCCGAGAGCAGCAGCGTCATCGAGGTGCCGAGCGTCCGGTTCAGCGTCTCGTTGATCGAGAGATCCACCAGCTCCCGCAGCGGCATCTGCTTGTATTTCCGCAGGTTCTCCCGCACGCGGTCGAACACGACCACCTTGTCGTTGGCGTTGAAGCCGATGATGGTCAGGATGGCGGCGACGCTGGTCAGATTGAACTCGATCCCCGTCACCACCATGAAGCCGACGACCTTGGTGGTGTCCAGCATCAGCGTGGTCACGCAGGCCAGCGCGAACTGCCATTCGAAGCGGAACCAGATGTAGACCAGCATCGCCAGGAAGGAGATGGCGAGCGCGATCATCCCGCCGCGGAAAAGCTCGGCGGAGACGCGGTTGCCCACCGCGTCGGTGCGCAGGATGCGCGTCCCCGGCGCCACCTGCTCCAGCGCAGCGCGTACCTGGTTCACTGCCTGCTGGGTCGCGCCCTCCTCGCCCTGCACCGGCAGGCGGATCAGCACCGTGTCCGGCGCGCCGAATTGCTGGATGCCGACATCGCCGAGGTTCAGCCGGTCCACCGCTCCGCGCAGCTGCGCGAGGTCGGCGGGGCCCGGGGTGCGCACCTCCATGGTGATGCCGCCATTGAAGTCGATGCCCTTGGTGAGGCCGGGATAGAAGGCCCCAGCGACCGAGAGGGTGGAAAGCAGCACCGAGGTGGCGATGCCGAGGCGCGCCCCGCGCATGAAGGGGATGCGCGTGTTGTCCGGCACCAGACGGAAGACCGGGTGTGCCAGCCGGCCGAGCAGCCCGCGCCCGTGGCCGAGCACCGGCAGCTCCTTCGGCCGGGTCCAGCGATACCACCAGGAGACGAAAAGGCGGACCAGCGTCGTCGCCGTCCACATCTGCACCACTGTGCCGATCGCGACCGTGACGGCGAACCCCTTCACCGGGCCGGAGCCGAAGCCGTACAGGCAGGCCATTGCGATCAGGTTGGTGAGGTTGCTGTCCATGATGGTGCCGGAGGCGCGGGTGAAACCCGTTTCCAACGCCGAGATCGGCGTCCGCCCGTTCTTCACCTCCTCGCGGATGCGCTCATTGATCAGGATGTTCGCATCCAGCGCGGTGCCGAGGGTCAGCACGATGCCGGCGATGCCGGGCAGCGTCAGCGTCGCCTCCAGCAGCGAGAGGCCCGCGAGCAGCAGGGTGATGTTCACCAGCAGGGCGAGGTCGGCGATCCAGCCGAACAGGCCGTAGGCAAGGCCCATGTAGAGGAAGACGAGCGTCGCGCCGGCGGCGAGGGCGAGCATGCCGGCCCGGATCGCGTCCGCGCCGAGCTCCGGCCCCACCGTCCGCTCCTCCACCACTGTCAGCGGCGCCGGCAGCGCGCCGGCGCGCAGCAGCACGGCGAGATCGTTCGCCGTCTTCGCCGTGAAGCTGCCGCTGATCTGGCCGCGGCCGCCGGTGATCGGCTCGCGGATCACCGGGGCGGTGATCACCTTGCCGTCGAGCACGATGGCGAAGGGCCTGCCCACATTGGCCCGCGTCACCTCGGCGAAGCGGCGGGTGCCCAGGCTGTCGAAGGCGAAGTTCACCACCCATTCGCCGGTGCGGCTGTCCTGCCCCGCCCGGGCGTCGGAGAGGTTGGCGCCGTCCACCTCGACCCGCCGGCGCACCGCGTAGCGCTGGCCGTCGCGCTCGCCGGGCAGGAACTCGACGCCGGGCGGCGGGCTGGGGGCGGCGGGATTCGCGCTCTCGTCCAACAGGTGGAAGGTCATGCGGGCGGTCTTGCCCAGCAGGTCCTTGATCCGGTTCGGGTCCTCGACGCCCGGCAGCTGCACCAGGATGCGGTTCGATCCCTGGCGCGCGATCAGCGCGTCGGAGACGCCGGTCTCGTCGATGCGCCGCCGGACGATCTCGACCGACTGCTCCACGGCGCCGGTCGCACGGGCGTTGAGGCCGGCCTCGGTCAGGGTCGCCGTCACCGTGCCGTCGGGCTGGGTCGTCACCTCGATATCGGGGGCAGTGGCGCCGCCGCCGATCGGGACCGGGTTCGCCTGCTCCCGCATCAGCGCGGCGGCCTGGGCCGCCTGGCCG
>DASQVL010000670.1:0-3893 GCA_035640795.1 Crenalkalicoccus sp.
CGCGGCGCGCGGCTTCCAGGTGGTGAGCGCCGCCAGCGACTGGGTGGTGCCGGCGCGCGGCTTCCGCCTGCATCCGCTGCTGCGCCTCCGCCGCCAGCGCTTCCTGACGCATCTCGTGCTGGGCCATGCCGCGGCGGCGGAGCGGCAGGTGCCGCGCCAGCTTGCCGCGCTGGATGCCTGGGGCATGGCGCGGCTGCCGCAGATCACGGCGCGGCTCGCGGTGCGCATCGGCCACCGCGACCTGCTGGCACTGCCGCCGGCGCGCTGAGGCGCGGAACGGGGTCGCGCCGGAAGGCGTTCATGCCGCGACTGCGGCGGGAGGACGCCATGGCAGAACAGCGCACAGACCAGCCGGCCGGCGGCATCCGGCTGAATCCGGGCGACGCCGCGCCGCCCGGCACGCCCGGCACCGGCGAGGCGATCTGCCCGGAATGCCAGGGCAGCGGCCGCATCGCGGGCGGGCCCTGCCGGAATTGCGGCGGCACCGGCAAGGTGATCCAGGGCCTAGCCGGCGGTTGAACGCCGTCGCGGGCGGCGGCTTCGTGCGGTAGCCTTGCCGCATGACGCTGCCCCCCGGCATCACGCTCGTGGTCGAGGACCGTCCGGCACGCGAAGATGTGGAGGTATTGCCGGACGGGCTGGAGGCCTTCAACGAGGCCGCTTGGCCAGGCCACCAGCGCTGGGCGCCGCTCGCCGTCTTCCTGCGGCAGGAGGGGCGCGTGCTGGGCGGCCTGGCCGGCGAGACCTACGCGGGGTGGCTGTTCATCCGCTACCTCTACCTGCCGGAGCCGCTGCGGCGCGCCGGCATCGGCCGCGCGGTGATCGCGGCGGCAGAGCGGCAGGCGGCCAGGCGCGGCTGCCATTCGGCCTGCGTGGACACCTTCAGCTTCCAGGCGCCGGGCTTCTACGCGAAGCAGGGCTATGTGGAGTTCGGGCGGCTGCCCTATCCGCCGCGGGGGGAGCGGATCTTCCTGCGGAAGGCGTTGGCGGGGCGTTAGGTGGCCTTTGGGGGAGGAAGGGAACTTCCTCCCCCAAGACCCCCACCATCCTTTTTCTGGTCCTTTCTCCTTGGCGCTTGCCCGGTCCGCCTAGAAGACTCCCGGCCGACTCCCGAAGCGGGCCGCGCGGATCGAGATCGGCGACCGCACGCGGGGCGACAGCGCGACCTATCCGGAGGACGACCTTGCCGTCACCATGGGGCCGGACGGGGCCTGGCACTACACGCGCAAGGACGGCACGCCGATCGGGGATTGAGCGGGGCGCCGCCCGCGGTCGCGGTCGCGCGATCCGGTTGGCGGTGGCGGGCCTCGGCTTCACCGCCGCCCGGCTCGCCGCCCCGCCTCGGCGAGAGCGATTTCGGCTGGCTGAGCGAGCTGCGCGGCGCCCGCGCGCTGCACGGCGCCGGAGACCACGAACCGCAACCGGCGCGCGCTGGGCAGCCTCGGCCTCCGCCTCGGCCTCGCCTTCAGGACGGCTCGCGCTGACCCCCGCGGCGCGCGCTTCCGCCGCACGCGGCATGGCGCAATGCTGGGGGGCCGGGACCCGGAGGAGGGAGGTAGGGAGGATGACGTTGCTGCTGGGCTGCATCGCCGATGACTTCACCGGGGCGACCGACCTCGCCAACACGCTGGTCCGCGGCGGCATGACCACGGTGCAGGTGATCGGCGTGCCCGAAGGCCCGCTGCCCGAGGCCGACACGGTGGTCGTCGCGCTGAAATCCCGCACCGCCCCGGTGCAGCAGGCGGTCGCCGAAAGCCTCGCCGCCTGCGAGGCGCTGCTCGCCGCAGGCAGCCGGCAGATCTTCTTCAAGTACTGCTCCACCTTCGACAGCACCGAGGCCGGCAATATCGGGCCGGTCGCGGATGCGCTGGTGCGGCGGCTCGATTGCGGCTTCGCCCTGGTGAACCCCGCCTTCCCGGCCAATGGCCGCACCGTCTACCAGGGCCACCTCTTCGTCGGCAGCGCGCTGCTAAGCGAGAGCGGCATGGAGCACCACCCCTTGACCCCGATGCGCGACGCCAACCTGGTGCGCGTGCTGGCGCGGCAGACCGATGGCGCGGTCGGCCTGGTCCCCTTCGCCGTGGTGGAGCGCGGCGCCGGCGCGATCCGCGACGCCATGACCCGGCTGAAGGAGAACGGGCGGCGCTACGCCGTGGTGGACGCCCTGACCGAGGCGCATCTGCTGGCCATCGGCGAGGCGGCCGCGGGCCATGCGTTGATCACCGGGGGCTCCGGCGTGGCGATGGGCCTGCCCGCGAATTTCCGCCGCACCGGCCTGCTGCCGGAACGCGCCGATGCCGCCCTGCTGCCGCCCATGCGCGGCCACGCCGCGGTGCTCGCCGGCTCCTGCTCCCGCGCCACGCTCGGCCAGATCGGCTATGCGCGGGACCGGCTGCCGACGCTCGAGCTCGACCCGCTGGCGCGGCCGGACGCGGCGGCTCTGACGGCACAGGCGCTCGACTGGGCCGGGCCGCGGCTCGGCGACGCCCCCGTGGTCATCGCCGCCAGCGCACCCTCGGAGCGCGTCGCCGCGCTGCAGGAGCGGCTCGGCCGCGAGGCGGCAGGCACGCTGGTGGAACGCGCCCTCGCCGCGGTGGCGGAGGGGCTGGTCGCGCGCGGCGTGCGGCGGATGGTGGTGGCAGGGGGCGAGACCTCGGGCGCCGTGGTCTCCCGCCTCGGCGTGCGCGCCTTGCGCATCGGCGCGGAGATCGACCCCGGCGTGCCCTGGACCTATGCGGAGCCGGTTGGACTCCACCTCGCTCTCAAATCCGGCAATTTCGGCGCGCCCGACTTCTTCCTGAAGGCGTTCGGCGCATGAGCCCGGAGGAGACCCGCCTGCGCGAGGCGATCTGCGAGCATGGCCGCCTCCTCTTCGGCCGCGGCTTTTCGGTGGGCAGCGCCGGCAACATCAGCGTGCGGCTGGCCGAGGGCGGCGTGCTGATCACGCCGACCAATTCCTGTCTCGGCCGGCTGGACCCCGCGCGCATCAGCCGGCTGGATGCCGAGTGGCGGCACGTGGCGGGCGACCGCCCTTCCAAGGAGGTCTTCATGCACCGGGCCTTCCTGGAGGTGCGCCCGGAGGCGCAGGCGGTGGTGCACCTGCATTCCACCCATGCGACGGCGATCGCCTGCCTGGCGCAGCCGGGCGAGGCGGAGCCGATCCCGCCGCTCACCCCCTACTTCGTCATGCGCGTCGGCGGGCGGCTGCCGGTGCTGCCCTATTTCCGCCCGGGCGACCCGGCGATGGGCGAGGCGATCGCCGCCGCGGCGCGCGAGGCGCGCGCGGTGCTGCTCGCCAATCACGGCCCCGTGGTCAGCGGCGGTTCGCTGGACGACGCGGTCTACGCGGCGGAGGAGCTGGAGGAGGCGGCGCGGCTCGCCCTGCTGCTGGCGGGCCGCGACCCGCGGCGGCTGACGCCGGCGCAGGTCGAGGCGCTGCTCGGCGCTTCCGGCTAGTGTCCTGCCCGCGAAGTTCGCTGCTTCAGCAGCGAACGGAGCGGACCAGCAGGCCACTGAAAACAAAGGCTAGTGTTCCGATCCGAAGGGCGCCGCACCAGCGGCGAACTTCGGAATCGGGACACTAGAGCAGGTCGCAGGCGGGCGTTTACGCCCGAGAGCGTCAATCTGCTCCAGCGCCTTATCCGGAGCCGGACGCCGCGCCGGCGCCGGTCGCGAAAAGGGCGCCGGCCCTGCGGCGCGGCGCCCTCTCGCCGGGATCGCGGCGGAGTCAGCCTTCGGTGGACTCGCTGCCCTCATTCGCCGCGGCGGCCTGCATCCTGGCCTCGCGGTTCGCCTTGCGGGTCGCGGCCGCCTTGCGCGCGGCCTCGGAGCGCGAGGAGGTCGCGGTGCTGGCGGCGGCGGCGCGGCGCGCCGGCGCCTTGCGGGCGGTGGTC
>DASQVL010000671.1:0-6979 GCA_035640795.1 Crenalkalicoccus sp.
GCGGCGTTCATGTGCGGATCTTTCGGTTTCTGAGTGCGGGCCGACTTCCGCGCAAGGAAGCTGGATCCGCAGCCCGGCTGGGCGTGTCGGCGGGGATAGGCGAGTGACGATGACCGAAGGCCCCGCCGGGGCGTCGGTGGGGTCCGGTCAGCGGGTGCGGTCGGCCCATGGGTGCTGATCAGTGGTACTCGGTATAACAGCCTGTTCATCACCCAGCGCCGTAACGCTCCCAGGCGCCATGCAACGGCTTGCGTTCTGTTCCGACTTCCCGGCGGTGCCCGATGGCGGCCTGCATTGGACAACACGTCAAAGCGGAACGTCCCTCGCCATGTCGATACATGCCAAGAACAGACCGCCCCGCCGCCATCGCCTGCCGCGCCGCGCAATGAGCCGATAGAGCACCATGCGCGTGTCCCGCATCGCCGAGCCCGCTCGGCCCGAACCGTCCTGGAGCGTCGCGGCCCCCGCTGCCCTCCGCTCCGCCCCGCGCATCGTCGCGGTTGTCACCACCTATGACCGGCCCGCGCTGCTCGCGCGCTGCCTCGCCGCCATCGAGGCACAGCATCGCCCGCCCGACATCCTGCTGGTGGTGGACAATGCCAGCCCGGGCCAGGCGACCGCCGAGGCCATCGCCCGCATCCCGCGTGCCCGCCATATCCGCCACGCTTCCAACCAGGGCGGCGCCGCCGCCTATCGCACGGGCATCGAGATCGCGCTCGAGCTCGGCGCCGATGCTGTTTGGCTGATGGATGATGATGGCCTGCCCGCCTCGCCGGACTGCCTGGCGCGCTTGGTGGGGCGGCTGCGGCAGGGCGCCGAGATCGCCACGCCATTGGTGCTGGACGAGGCGGATCCGGGCCGCCTGGCTTTTCCCCTCCGCCTGCGTCATCGCACGCGCTTCCGCCGCGATGACCTGGACGGGCAGGAGCGGATCGAGAATTTCGCACATCTCTTCAACGGCGCGCTGATCCGGGCCGCGCTGTTCCGCCGCATCGGCCTGCCCGATCCGCGCTTCCTCTGCCGCGGCGACGAGGTGGAGTTCCTCTACCGCGCGCGGCGCGCCGGCGCGGCCATCTGCATCGACACGCGCGCCCCCTTCCTGCATCCCGGCGCCACGCCGGAGATCCACCCGATCCTCGGCGGTGCCTTCTACGCGACCGTGCCGCGGACCGAGATCAAGCGCCGCATGCAGTTCCGCAATCGCGGCCGCATCTTCCTGGCCTATGGCATGTGGGTGTTTCTGGTGGCGGATGTAGCCCGCTACGGCTGCCACTTCCTGCTGCGCCGGCACCCCGACCCGCGCGGCTTCGGCGAATGGCTGGCCGCCACCGCCGAGGGCTGGCGCGGACGTTTCCTGCGGCAGCCGGCGCCACCGCGGCCCTGGGTGGAGGTGACGCGCGGGGCGGTGCCGGATCCCCAGCCTGCGCTGGAAACGCATTGATGCCGGCGCTCGAGGACGCCGGCTCCGCGCGCGGCGCGACGAAGGCGGGCGGGCTGGTGCTGCAGCGCCTGCCCCTCGCGCCCTCGCCGGCGCTGCGGGACCTTTACGTCCGGCCGCTGCGGGGCAGCATCCCGGAGCGGATCCGCGTGGAGGGCGGCGCCCTGCTGCTTGCGCCGCGTGCCGCCGTCTCCTTCGATACCTATTTCGGCGCCTTCTTCGAGCCGGCATGGCGCGGCGGCACCCGGCTGCGCTCTCTCACCCTGGTGCTCCGTGCCAAGGGCAGCTTGGCCCTGCGCGTGCTGCGCCGGAATGCCGAGGGCGAGGCCCATGTGCTGCACGAGCAACACCTGCCGCGCGCCGACGGCGCCATCGAGGTCCCGCTGCCGGCGCCCGGCCTGCCGGCCGCCGCAGGGCGCCTCTTCGCCGAGATAACGGCGCTTGGCCGCGGCTGCCGCATCACCGCGCTGGAATGGCGCAGCGCCGACACACGGCCCAGCGAAGTCGGGCTCGTCCCGGTCTTCTGCACCTTCGGGCGGGAGGAGCAACTGGGCGCGGCGCTCGCCGGCCTGGCCGCGGAGCCCGGCTGCTGGCGCGCGCTGCCGCGCCTGGTCGTGGTGAGCCAGGGCAGGCCGGGGCTGGCCGCGCATCCCGCCATCACGGCGCTGCCGGAGACGTTCCGCGCCCGCCTGATGATCCTGGAGCAGGGCAATCTGGGCGGCGCCGGTGGCTTCACCCGCGGGCTACTGGCGGCGCGAGAGGTCCCGGGCGCGACCCACGTCGTGCTGATGGACGACGACGTCGCGGTGGAACCGGAGGCGCTGCGGCGCACAGCGGCATGGTTCGCCATCGCGCACCCGGGCCAGGTGCTGGGCGGCCATATGCTGGACCTGATTCGGCCGACACAGCTCTACGAGGCCGGGGCGCGGGTGGATCCTGTCACCTGGCGGCTGAAGCCGCTGCTGCACTGCCAGCCGCTCCGGGAACGCCGCGTACTGGACGCGCTGATCCGCCCCCCGCCGGTACACTACAATGGCTGGTGGTACTTCGCCCTGCCCCTCACGGTGTTGGAGGAGGCGGGGCTGCCCATGCCCTGCTTCATCCGCGGCGACGACGTGGAGTACGGGCTGCGCCTCATCGCCCGCGGCATTCCCATCCGCGGCCTACCCGGCGCGGCGATCTGGCACGAGCCCTTTTATGCCAAGTTGCATGGCTGGCAGGACTACTACGAGTTCCGCAACATGCTTGCGGCGGCGGCGCGGCACATGCCGCGCTCGGCCGCGGGCATCGCAAGGATGATGCTGAAGCGGCTGCTCGGCCACCTGCTCTGCCACCGCTACTACCAAGCGGTGCTGGTGCTACGCGCGGTGGAGGACTGGCTGCGCGGGCCGGAAGCGATCTTCGGCGCCGCGCCGGGGCCGATCCATGCCGACCTCCAGGCGCTGCGGCGCGCCTACCCGATGGAGCAGCACCCAGCCGGCGCGCCACTGGAGCCGCAGAAGGTGCCGCCCGATCCTCACGGCCCCGCTGCCATGATGGCCCGGCTGTTGCGCGCGCTGCTGCGCCATGCGCTGGTGCGGGAGCGCGCGATACCGCCGCGTCTGCTGTCGGCGGGAGATTTTCTCTGGTTCCGCATGCCCGGGCTGGAGGCTGTCGCGGTGGACTCGGGCTGGGAGACGGAACTGCCCGTGTTCCGCCGCTCCCGTCCCGCCTTCCGGCATCTGCTGCGGCAGGCGCTGCATCTCTACCTTCGCGTGCTGCGAGAAGGCGATGCGGCGCGCGCCGCCTGGCAGGACGCCTTCCCGCATTTCACCTCGGAGGATGTATGGCGGCGATATTTGGGCCTGCCGGTGACAGGGCCGACATTGCCGCTGGCATAGGCTGAGCGTGGCTCCCGCTCTCGCCGCGGTTGCAGGCCCGGCACGCCAGCACGAGGTTCCAGACCCCGCCCACGTCGCCCGGGAGCGCGACGCCGCGCTGCTTCAGCACCCACGGGAAGACGTGGTCCACGTCGGCGGCGACCGGCGTCTCGGCTCGGCAGTAGAAGCAGCGACCCCACCGGTAGCCGTTCAGCGCGCTCCGCCCTCGGGTCAGGGCCGTCCGCCGGACCGGCCGGTCGGCCTCGACGAACAGCAGGTCGCGGCCGGCGTCGGCCCGCACCGCGACCCCAGCGCGGGGCAGGTCGAGCTGCCAGGTGGTCTCCACCAGCAGCCAGCGCGCTCCGCCTCCTCGGCGAGCCCGCCGCCCTGCACCGAGCCCACGAGCCGCCGCAGGTCGTCGGTCAGGCGGATGGCGCCTCCCCCGCCGCGGTTGCCCCCTCATCCTCGAAGAAGCGGACCGGGACGGGCCGGCTGCCGACCACGTGGAAGGCGTCGAGGACGTTGACGAAGCCGAGCCGCGCCGTGGTCCCCACCAGCGCGTCCTCCGACAGCTCGCCGCGGTTGAACGCGCGGCAGGCGTCGAGGAATCGGCTCGAGCGGGAGGTGGTCCGCTTGTCGACGAGCCTGAGGTGCTCGCAGAGTTGCCGCGCAAGGGGGCGGCGAGCTCCTCCAGCGGCACGCGGTCGCCGGCGCGGTCGGCCAGCCGAGCAGGGCCTTGGACCCGGCCGGAGCCCGCCACCTTGATGCACCAACGCCCATCGGCGCGCGGAGGCGTGTACCCGGTCTCCGCCGAGTGGCTGTGCCTCCGGCCGATCTTCGGCAGGGCCCCGGCGTTGCCCCGGAGCAGCCAAGGCCCGCCGCGCCCCGCACGACCCCGTGGACGCAGGCTGCGGCAGCCTCCGTCCATGCCATCGGCCCACCTCCGCGCACCATGACCCGCCCCGATGTCGCCGCCCCCCGCGCATTCTCAAGCCTCGTCGCCGAGATGGGGTGCATGCGCCAGCCCGCCGCCCGGCCCGCGCGCCTCAGGAACGTGACGTTCTGGGCGGGAGCGGGCTTCTCGAAGGCCTGGGAAGCCGCGTCGCCGACGGGCGCCGAGCTGTTCACCCTCGAGCTCTCGGCACTGGAGGACATCGTCACGCCGCTCGCGCTGCGTCGCCTCTTCGGGGTCGACCCGGCGGGCAGCCTCACGCCCGCGGCGCTGCGGCAGATCGTCTACTTCCTCGACATGAACGAGAAGTACCCCGAGGTCAGCGGGCGCTACTACGACCGCGACAGCATCCGCCGCCTGCGCGCGGCGCTCCGCGCGGTCGTGCAGCGGAACTTCGAGGCCCGCTGCACGGTCAACTTCCTGGAGGACGGGGCGCCCCGCTTCCCCGCGGGCCCGCTTCGCCCGGAGCAGGAGGTCATCGTCACCTTCTTCGCCCGCCTCGAGCGGCAGGTCGACGCCTGCGCCGGTCTGGCCAGCGGGCTGCGTACCCACTTCCTGACCACGAACTACGACTTCGTCGTCGAGACCATCCTCGACCGGGTCGCCGACGACGGAGGCGCGGTGTTCGACACGCTCTACCGCGGCTTCACGCCGAAGCGCGTCGTCGGCCAGGCCGAGACCAAGCCGGTGACGGAGCACTGGCTGGCCCGCAACTTCCTGAAGCTGAACGGCGGCTTCGAGATCGTGCCGAGCGGCGACGGCTACGAACTGGACTACCACCGGCGCTCCACCCGAGCGCTGGTCGCCGCCCCGCCCGTGATCATGCTGCCCTCGCGCGAGCAGGACTACTCCGACCCATACTTCCGCAGCGTCTTCCCCAAGGCCGTGCGGCTGATGCGCGAGAGCGACATCCTCGTGCTGGTCGGCTACAGCCTGTCCGAGGACGACGCGCTGATCCGGTTCATCCTGCGGCAGTTCGCCGAGGACGGCGAGGACGCGGTCGGCAAGCACGTCTTCTACGTCGACATCAACGGCCGGGAGCACCAGCGCCGCCTGCTCTGCGAGCTGTTCCCTTACGCCGCCGACTACGGCGTCCCGGCGTTCCACCTCTTCAGCGGCGGCTTCGCCGAGTTCGCCGCCGCCTGCCTGCCGCTGATCGGCCCGGAGAGCGACCGACCGCGTCACACCGTGACCGGGACGTCCGCCACGCCCTCCGTCCCGAACACCTCGCGGTAGCGCACGACCTCCTCGGCGGGGCCGGTGGCCTTGGCGTCGTTGTCGCTCAGCTTGACCGCCGGCTGCCCCTCCACCTCGGCGACCTTGCACAGCAGGCCGATGGGCGCGAACTCCGGCACCTCGGCCGGCGCGCAGCCCGCGACGACGTGCCGAAGGCCTCGGGCGTCGCGCGCCCGGGGAGTGTCGCTGCAGCCACGAGGCTCCGGGCGCGATCTCAGTGCGCGGGCAGGAGGACGACGCCGCGCCATCCGCGCGTCCAAGCGCGCCTGAGCGGAAGGGGCACCGGAGCGAGGTGGCCGCGGACGTCGCCGCCGAGCCCAAACCGGCCGTCCGCTGGCGCTTGGCGCCCAGCCATGCCCACGCCGTGCGGTTCAGTCGACCTCACCTCCGACGAACACCTCCGAGCGGCGTCGGGCGGGACCTCGCCCGGCGGCCCAAACGGCCTTGGCCCGCTGTGGCGGATCATCCCTAACATCCCTTGGCGGGCGAGACAGAAGGTCGAGAAGCAGGGAGGACATCCACAATGGCAACGACTTGCACTTCGCTGCGCGGCGCGCCTCGACGCCCGTCCCTTCCGGCGGTGTGGCAGGGCGTGCTCCTTCTCGTGCTCGCCAGCTGCGCGACGCCCCCGCCCGCCTCGGACCCGGAGGCGCTGGCGGAGTACAGGGAGAACAGCGATCCTTTCGAGCCGGCCAACCGCTCAATTTACGCGTTCAACGAGCGGCTGGACCGTGCGGTGGCGCGGCCGATCGCCGTGGGATACCGCGAGCACATCCCCCGCCCAGTACGGCGTGGCATCCGCAATGTGCTGAACAACCTGCGCGGCCCGGTGGTCCTGGTGAATGACATGCTGCAGGGTGAGCCGCGCCGCGCCGGCGACACGCTCGGCCGCTTCGTGCTGAACACCACGGTCGGCCTCGCCGGGATCTTCGACGTGGCCGAGGCTTGGTTCGGCGTGCCGCGGCACACCGAGGACTTCGGCCAGACGCTTGCCGTCTGGGGCCTGGGCGAGGGGCCCTACCTGTTCCTGCCGTTTGTTGGGCCGACCACCCTGCGCGACCTGGCTGGCTCCGGCGTTGAGGGTGCGGCCAGTATCGCCAGTTTGCTCGGGCCGAGCGCGGCGGCGAGCGGCTTCCGTTACGCCCGCGCCGGCATGGGCCTGGTGGACACGCGCGAGGCCCTGATCGACCCGGTGGATGAGATGCGGCGCACCTCGCTCGACCCTTATGCGACGTACCGCAGCGCCTACCGGCAGCGACGTCAGGCCGATATCGAGAACCGCCTCGGGCCGGCGGTGACGAGCAGCACCGGCGCCTTCCTCCCGACCCCAGCGAATAAGCGCCTCTCGGACGAAAAGCTCTAAGTGGTGACGTTGTTGCACGGGTCGCCCGGTCTGGTGCGGTCGGGTAGGCTGGCGAGGAGGGCGAGCCCTCGGACATCGAGGGCGGACCCACCTTGCCGTTTAAGGCCAACGCCGGTCGCCGGCACCACATC
>DASQVL010000672.1:0-5630 GCA_035640795.1 Crenalkalicoccus sp.
ATCGCCCATCACCTTCGCCACCGTGCCGCCGTGCTCGAAGACGATGTCCGTCATGCCAGCGAAGTAGCCGTTCAGCAGGCCCAGAAGCGCCGCGGGCTCCAGCGTCTCGACCAGACCGGTAAAGCCGGTGATGTCGGTGAACAGCGCTGTCACGTCGCGGCGCCGCCCGGCCAGGTCCGGGGCGCGGCCCTCCGCGGCCAGCTCCGCCGCAAGGTTCGGCGAGAAGTAGCGCGCCAGCGCGGCGTATGCCCGCTCCGCCGCCGCGCGCCGCGCCCGCGTCTCGCGCCCGGCCGCGACGTGGCGCAGCGTCTTCTCCAGCGTGGCCTCCAGGTCGGCGAAGTCGATTGGCTTGGTCAGGAAGTCAAAGGCGCCGCGGTTCATGGCGGTGCGGATATTCGCCATGTCGCCGTATGCCGAGACGATCACCGTAGCCAGCGGCTCGTCGGTGTCCTGCAGGTGCTGCAGCAGCGTCAGCCCATCCATCCGCGCCATGTTGATGTCGGCCAGCACTAGGTCGATCTCGGGGTGGGCCGCCGCCGCCTCCAGCGCCTCGACCCCGTCATGGGCGAACAGGAAGGCGAGGTCGCCCTCGCGCAGCTTGCGGCGGAACCGCTGCAGGAGCAGCGCCTTCAGGTCCGGCTCGTCGTCCACCACGAGGACGGTGGCGGGCGTGGCGGCCGGGGCCGGCGCGGTGGGCAGGGCGGGCCCGGCCGTCATGCCCCGGCCCGGCGGCGCTGCAGCCGCTTCTCCACCTCGGCGCGCAGCGCGGCGAAGTCGATCGGCTTGGCCAGCACGCCCTCGGCGCCGCCCGCCAGCGCGCGCCGGCGCGTCTCCTCGTCGCCGTAGGCGGTGACCATGATCACCGGCACGTCGGGGCGAGTGGCCTTGACCCGCGGCAGCAGCTCCAGCCCGCTCATGCCCGGCATGTTGATGTCGGAGAGCAGCAGGTCGATGTCGCGCCCGCTGGCCGCGGCGATGGCCTCCAGGGCCTGCGCCGCGGAAGCGGCGAACGCCATCTCGAACCGGCCGGCGCGGAGGTCGCGGCGGAACTGCTGGCGGAACAGCGCCTCCATGTCGGCCTCGTCGTCCACCACGAGGACGAGCACGGGGGCGGCGCTCACGCGGTCCTCCCGGCCGATGCCGGCGGCGCCGCCCCTGCTGCCGGCACCGAACTTGCCGCCGCGGGGACGCGGCGGGGCAGGGTAACGACGAACTCGGTGAAGCGGCCGGGCTCGGTGGCGACCTCGATGCCGCCGCCGTGCTGCTTGACGACGTCGTGGCTGAGCGAGAGGCCGAGTCCGGTGCCCTCGCCGGCCGGCTTGGTGGTGAAGAACGGCTCGAAGATCCGGGCCCTGACGGCGTCGGGGATCCCCGTGCCATTGTCGCGCACCCGCACCTCGATCTGGTCCGCCAGGGCCCGGGTCGAGAGGCGCAGCGTCGGCTGGTAGTCCCCCGATCCGCCTTCCTCCAGCCGCCTCCGATGCACGGCGTGGAAGCCGTTGCCGATCAGGTTCAGCAGCACGCGCGTGAACTCCTGGGGATAGAGCTCGACGCGGCCCACGCCTGGGTCGAGTTCGCGCTCCAGCATCACGTTGAAGCCCGGGCCGCGCTCGGCGCGGGCGCCGTGGTAGGCGAGGTTCAGCGCCTCCTCGGCGAGGGCGTTCAGATCCACCTCGCGCAGCTCGCCGCCGCCGCCTTGGCGCGAGTGGGCCAGCATGTTGCGGACGATGCTGTCGGCTCGGGCACCGTGCTGGGTGATCTTGGCCAGGTTGTCGCGCAGCATGCCGCCCAGCTCCTTCACCTCCTCGCGCAGCACGGGCTCCATGCCAGCGCCCGCCCTCGCCAGCGCCTCGTCCAGCTCGTCCAGCAGCTCACGCGACAGGTCGGCGAAGTTGTTCACAAAGTTCAGCGGGTTTTTGATCTCGTGCGCGATGCCGGCGGTGAGCTGGCCGAGCGAGGCGAGCTTCTCCGTCTGGATCAGGCGGTCCTGCGCGGCGCGCAGGTCGGCCAGCGAGCGGGCCAGCTCGCGTGTCCGGTCGGCGACCCTGGTCTCCAGCGTCTCCTGCGCCTCCTGGATGCGCTCGGCCATGGCGTTGAACCGCCGTGCCAGCGCGCCGATCTCGTCCTTGGACTCCACGGCGATGCGCTGGGTCAGGTCGCCCTCGCCCAGGCGCTGCGCGCCGGCCTGCAGATGACGGATCGGGATCACCATGCGCCGTGCCAGCCACCCACCCAGGAGCAGCGCGAGCAGGATGCTGAGCCCGAGGACGACCAGGGAACGCCATAGTGCGGTGAGTACGGGCGCGAGCACCTCGTGTCGCGGCAGCTCGACGAAGACGTACCAGCCCAGCTGCGGGATGGGCGCATAAGCCGATAAGGCGGGCTGCCCGCCCAGGCCGGTGACGGTCTCCGGCATCGCGTGGCGGCCCCGCCCGCCGCCCTCGCCGTCCGCGGCGTGGATCGCGCGGGCCACCTGCGGCAGGTGCGAGAGGTCGGTCTCTCGTAACACCAGGCTCATGTCCGGGTGGGCGACGAGCCGGCCACGGGCGTCGGTGACGTAGGCGTAGCCGGTTTCGCCGACGCGGATCGCGGCGATGACGTCCCAGATCAGCTTCAGGTTCACGCTGGCCGAGGTGACGCCCGGGTTGCGCCCAGCGTGCGCGACGGAGATGGTCATGTAGGGCTCTGACCCGCGCCGGAAGTAGACCGGGCCGTACCAGATGCGGTGCGCCACCGCCTCGGTGAAGCGGGTATCGGCCGAGAGGTCGGCGCCGCTGCCGACCACGTCGGGCTCCAGCCGCGAGAGGTGGAGCTGTTCCCTGCCGTTGCCGTCGATGTAGAGCAGGTCGGTGATGGCCGGCGCCTGGCGCAGCAGCCGGATGAAGTCGTAGCGGCGTTGGTCGGGGCTGACCCGCGCCCATTCCGCCCGCGTGGTCCAGCCCATCTGGCTCTCGATCTCTCCGATGAACTGCGCCACGCGCTCGGCCGCGGCCACCGCCTTCTCGTGCTGGACGTCCACGGCCGAGGCGGTGGCCTTTGTGTAGGACATCCACATGTTGACCGCACCGGTGGCGAGGAGAGTGACGGCGACGAGGCCGACCATGGCCAGGGCGAAGCGCCGTGCCAGACCGGCCGGCGGCAGGCCGGAGAGGAGGGCCGCCGCCCGCCGGGGGAGCGTTGGCCGGCCGGCGGCGCGGCCGCCCTCTGCGGCGACGGGCAGCGCAGCGGGCGCGTTCATTCGATCACCTCGTCCGCGCGGGCGAGGAGGAGCTGCGGCAGGTCGAGCGCGAGCGCCCGCGCCGCGCGGAGGTTGAGGACGAGCGTGTAGCGGACAGGCCGTTCCACTGGCAGGTCCGCCGGCTTCGCCCCGTCCACGATCCGCCGGGCCATGGCGCCGCTGCGGCGGAAGGTGTCCTGCAGGTCGGGTCCGTAGGCGACCAAGCCACCGCCCCGGGCGAATTCCGGGAACAGCATGATCGCGGGCAGCCCCGCCGTGGCGACGGCGCGGGCGATCGACTCGGCGTTCGCGGCGAAGAGCGGCGAGGAGAGGAAGAGCGCAGCCCGTGCGCCCGCCGCGGCGAGAGCTCGGATCTCCGCCTCGACCTGGGCGGGGCTGTTCGTCGCGCGGATCTCCAGCGCGATCCCCATCGCGCCCGCGGCGGGTTCGGCCGCCGCGCGCTGATAGTCGCCGGTAGAGGGGTCCCACAGCAGGCCGACGCGTGCCAACCCTGGCACCGCCTCGGCCAGGATCTGCAGGCACTTGGCGACGAATTCGGCCTGATCGAAGAACACGCCGGTGAGGTTGCCGCCGGGCCGCGCGAGGCTCTCCACCCAGCCGGCGGCGACCGGGTCGGTCTCCAGGTCCACGGCGACGATCGGCGTGGTGCGCGTGGCCTCCCGCGCCGCGGCGACGACCGAGGGGCTGACCGCGAGGATGGCGTCGGGCCGTGCGGCCACCAGCTCCGCGGCGGAGGCCTGGAGCATGGCCGGGGTGCCGTCGGCCACGCGGGCGACGATCTCGACGGGGCGGTTCGAACGCGCCGCCTCGGCGAGCCCCTCGCGCACCGCGGCGAGGCGCAGCGGCACGACCACGGCGGAGAGGCGGGGATGCAGGAAGCCGACGCGGGCGGGCGGCGCCTGGGCTCGCGCCGCCGTGGGCAGCGCCGCGGCCAGCAGGACGGACCCGACCAGCGTCCGCCGCCTCATTCCATCACCTCGTCATTCGATCAGATCGTCGGCCCGGGCGAGCAAGGCGGACGGGACCTCGAGCCCAAGCGCCCGCGCGGTCCTGAGATTGATCACCAGCTCGAACCTGGACGGCTGCTCCACGGGAAGGTCTGCAGGCCGCTCCCCGCGCAGGATCCGGTCGGCGTAGGCGGCCAGCCGGGCGTAGACCGCCCGCTGGTTCGCGCCGTAGCTCGCCAGCCCCCCCGCCTCGCAGTACTCGCGCCAGCCGAACATCGAGGGCAGCCCCTGCTCCCGCGCGAACCCGGCGATCCGGGCCCGGTACACCATCGTGACCGCGTCCGGGTAGACGAGCAGCGCCCCCGTCCCGGACGCGCGCACCCGCCCGAGCGCGTCCTCGATCCCCCCTGGGGCGTCGAACGGCGCGTAGGCCAGGCCAAGCGAGAGCGCGCCAGCGGCCTCGCGCGTCGCCTCGTGCTCCGCCGGCTCCCCGGGGTGGTCCGCGTTGGACAACGCGGCCAGGGACCGCAGGCCCGGCACCAGCTCGCGCAGAAGCTGGACGCGCTTGCGCGCCAGGTCGAGCGACAGGAAGGTGGTGCCCGTGAAGTTCCGCCCCGGGTGCGACAGGCTGTCCACGACGCCAAGCGCGACCGGGTCGCCGCTGACGGCGAAGAGCACAGGCCTGCCCGTCGCTGCTCGCATCGCCCGGATTGCAGGCCCGCTCGAGACGATCAGGTCGGCCGGCACGGCGAGGAGCTCGGGCAGCATCGCCCGCAGCGCCGCCGGATCGCCCGGCGCGTAACGGGGAACCAGGACGAGGTCGCGCCCCTCGACGTAGCCGAGCCTGCGCATGCCCTCGCGGAAGCCGTCGATGAAGGGGTCGGGCTCCGCCTCCGTCGAGACCCACAGGATGGTGCGGACCCGGTCCGGCTGCTGCGCGCGGCCGGACAGCGGCCCGGCCGCGGCGGCGCCGAGAGCGCTCAGGAGCCTCCGCCGCCTCATGCGACCACCTCTCAGATGCCGGACATGTTTCGGAGGTTAGCAGAACACAACCCGGATAGTAGCAGGCGACGCGCCTGTTCTGGGATGGCGGATCGGATGTGCAACGCTCTGCACTGTGCCGGTTGCCGCAAGAGCGTGGCCGGGGCGTCCGGGCGCTCACGTCCCTTGCGGCCAGGTAGCCCGCCCAGCCCACAGGGGTGTTGCTGCTCAGCCGGCGGTGGGCATCGGCGGCCGATGTGCGTGGGCTACTCGCCAGCGGTCGCGAGCCTCCGCAGCTCGGCTGGCACGCGCCGTCGTCGCGCTGCATCGAATGGGGCGCGGCTGCCGGCGGGATCGCGCGGGTTCAGTTCCCGGGACGGGACTGTCCGGGGCAGGCGGTGGGCCTCGGCCGCGTCCTGCGTTCCGGCGGCACGCCGCAGTCGTCCACGCGCTGCTCGTCGGAC
>DASQVL010000673.1:0-9647 GCA_035640795.1 Crenalkalicoccus sp.
GCCCGCAGCGCCGCCACACACAGCGCACCGCGCCGCGCCGCGATCACCTCCCGCGGATGGCGCAGCCGGCCCGCGGCGCGGTCCAGCGGCCCGCGCAGCCGCCGCAGCAGGTTGGCCGGCGCCATCCCCAGACGCACCGAGCGGTCGTCCAGCCGCCGCCGCGCCTGTTCCAGCATGGCAGGCAGATCGGGCAGCGCGCGCTCGGCCCGCGCCAGCCGGTGGCGCAGCCGCTCCAGCGCATGCCGCGTGCATTGCGAGAGCCGCAGCGTCTTCTGCCGCAGATCGTCCAGCATCTCGGCACGGGCCGGCACGGCGAGCTCCGCCGCCGCGGTCGGCGTCGGTGCGCGGCGGTCGGCGGCGAAATCCACCAGCGTGGTGTCGGTCTCGTGCCCCACCGCGCTGATCAGCGGGATCGGGCATCCGGCGGCGGCGCGAACCACCACCTCCTCGTTGAAGGCCATGAGGTCCTCGAGGCTGCCGCCGCCGCGCGCCAGGATCAGCACGTCCGGCCGCGGCACCGCGCCGCCCTGCGCCAGCGCGCCGAAGCCACGGATGGCGGCGGCGATCTGCTCCGCCGCGCCGGCGCCCTGGACGGGCACGGGCCAGAGCAGGATGCGGCGCGGGAAACGCCGGGCGATGGTGGTGCGGATGTCCTGGATCACCGCCCCGCGCTCCGAGGTGATCACACCCACGATGCGCGGCAGGCGGGGCAGGGGGCGCTTGCGCCCCTCGGCGAACAGGCCTTCGGCCAGCAGCATCTGGCGCAGCTTCTCGATCCGGGCGAGCAGCGCGCCCTCGCCCGCATACTCCAGCCGCTCGATCACCAGCTGGTACTTCGACCGGTCCGCATAGGTGCCGATCTTGCCGGTGGCGATCACCTCCAGCCCGTTCTCCGGCATGACGCCGAGGCCGCGGACCGCGGTCTTCCAGATGACCGATTCGAGCTTGGCGTTCTCGTCCTTGAGCGAGAGATAGATGTGGCCGGAGGGGTAGCGCTTGCACTCGGTGATCTCGCCGCGCACGCGCACCCGGCCGAAGGCGCCTTCCAGGGTGCGGCGGATCGCGCCGGCGATCTCCGAGACGGCGTATTCCGGGACGTTGCCTGTGGGCTCCCGGGCGGGGTTGGTGTCCATGGCGGCACCCTATGCTACGGCGCCTCGCGTTCAAGACTGAACGCGAAACGCCGTAGCTGGTGGGTTTTCAGGGCGGATTCACGCTTCCGGGCATGCTGCCCGTCCGCGATCCGCCCTGGGGCCCCTGCCAAAGGTAGCCGGAGGCCGGAATGAAAGTGCTGGTGGTGGGCGGCGGCGGGCGGGAACACGCGCTGTGCTGGGCGATCGCCGCCTCCCCCCGGCTGACGCGGCTGTGGTGCGCCCCCGGCAATGCCGGCATCGCCGAGCTTGCCGAATGCGTGCCGATCCGGGCGGAGGACGTCGCCGGTCTGGTCGCCTTCGCCCGCGCCGAGTCGGTGGACCTGGTGGTGGCGGGGCCGGAGGGGCCGCTGACCGCGGGCCTCGCCGATGCCTGCGCCGCGGCGGGCATCCGCTGCTTCGGGCCGAGCGCGGCCGCCGCGCAGCTCGAGGGCAGCAAGGCCTTCATGAAGGAGGTGGCCGAGGCCGCCGGCATCCCGACCGCCCGTTGGGCGCGCTTCGACGATCCCGCGGCGGCGCGCGCCCATCTCGGCGCGGCCGGCGCGCCGATCGTGGTGAAGGCGGATGGGCTGGCCGCCGGCAAGGGCGTCGTCGTGGCGGCGACACCGGCCGAGGCCGAGGCGGCGATCGCCGAGATCATGGAGCAGCGCCGCCACGGCGAGGCCGGCGCGACCGTGGTGATCGAGGAATGCCTCACCGGCGAGGAGGTCTCGCTCTTCGCGCTCTGCGATGGCGAGACCGCGCTCCCCCTCGGCGCTGCGCAGGACCACAAGCGGGCGGGGGAGGGCGATATCGGCCCCAACACCGGCGGCATGGGCGCCTACTCGCCGCCCCCCGTGCTGACGCCCGCGCTGGAGGCCGAGGCGATGGAGCGGATCATCCGCCCGGCGTTGGCCGAGCTCCGCCGCCGCGGCACGCCCTTCCGTGGCGTGCTCTTCGCCGGGCTGATGCTGACCGCGGGGGGGCCGAAGCTGCTGGAGTTCAACGTCCGCTTCGGCGACCCGGAATGCCAGGCCCTGCTGCCGCGGCTGCGCAGCGACCTGCTCCCCGGCCTGCTCGCCGCCTGCGACGGGCAGTTGCGGCACTTCGATCTGCGCTGGTCGGCCGAGCACAGCCTGGTGGTGGTGATGGCGGCGCGCGGCTATCCGGGCACGCCGCTGCGCGGGACGGAGATCCGCGGCGTGGAGCGCGCCGCCGCCGTGGCGGGGGTCCAGGTCTTCCACGCCGGCACGGCGCGCCGCCCGGACGGCGCCCTGGTGGCCGAGGGCGGGCGGGTGCTGAACATCGCCGCGACGGGCGCGACTCTCGCCGAGGCGAGGGACGCGGCCTACCGGGCAGTGGACGCGCTCGACTGGCCGGAGGGGTTCTGCAGGCGGGACATCGGCGCCCGGGCGCTGCGCGGGGGGTAGTCCTGGCGCTGCCGCGCCCCCACCTCGCCTTCATGTCCTGGTCCTTTCCGATCGGCGTGATCCGCGGAACGGTCATCCGTATCCATGTGACCTTCCTGCTCTTCCTGCTGTGGATCGCGGGCACCGCCTTCGCGACCGCGGGAGCAGAGGGCGCTCTCGTCTCGGTCGTTTTCGTCTGCCTGCTCTTCCTCTGCGTGTTGCTGCACGAGTTCGGGCACGTGATGGCGGCGCGGCGCTACGGCGTGCAGACCCCGGACATCACCCTGCTGCCGATCGGCGGGGTGGCGCGGCTGGAACGCATCCCGGAGAAGCCGGCCGAGGAGCTGGTGGTGGCGCTGGCCGGCCCGGCGGTGAACCTGGTGATCGCGGCGGTCCTGTTCGCCATCCTCGGCGGCCTGCCGGCGATGGACGCGGCGCATCTGGAAAGCCCGGGCAAGGGCATCCTGGAACGCCTCGCCTGGGTGAACGTCGTCCTGGTGCTGTTCAACCTGATCCCGGCCTTCCCGATGGATGGCGGGCGCGTCCTGCGCGCCTTCCTCGCCATGCGCATGGGCTATGTGCGCGCCACCCAGTCCGCGGCCACGGTCGGCCAGGTGGTGGCCTTCGGCCTTGGCCTGCTCGGCCTGATCAACGGCAACGCGCTGCTCGTCTTCATCGCCCTCTTCGTCTATCTCGGCGCGGCCTCCGAGGCGCATGCGGTGCAGATGCGCGAGGTCGGCCAGGGCATCCCGGTCGCGGACGCCATGGTCACGCGCTTCGACAGCCTCTCCCCCGGCGCCTCGGTGGAGGATGCGGTGCGGCTCCTCATCCACACCACGCAGCGGGAATTCCCGGTGGTGGACGGCGCCGGCCGGCTGCGCGGCGTGCTGACCCGGCACGACATGATCCGCGCGCTGAAGGATCATGGCCCGGACGCCCCGGTGCTGGAGGCGATGCGCCGCGACATCCCCGTGGTGCAGGCGCGGCAACGCCTGTCCGACGCCATGCGGGCCATGCAGGGGGAGGGCGGCACGCTTCCTGCGGTCGGCGTGGTGGACCCCGGCGGCAGGCTGGTCGGGCTGGTCACGCCGGAGACGGTGGGCGAGCTGATGATGCTGTACGCCGCCCGCCCGCCGCGGCCCCCGCTGCCGCGCAACCCCTGGGCGCGGGACACGACCCGGGGCTGAGCCGCCTCGACGCCGCGGAGGGCAGCCGCTATCCCGAAAGGACCGGACGCAAGAGCCGGTCTGCCGGAGGTTCCGCCATGCCGATCCTGTCCCGCCGCGCCCTGCTGGGCGCTGGCGCCGCCGCCCTGCTCGCGCGCCCCGCCCTGGCTACGCCGGGCTTCCCGGGCCGCCCCATCCGCATGTTCATCCCCTGGGCGCCGGGCGGCACCACGGACGTGCAGATGCGCGCCCTCTGCGACGCGGCGTCGAAGCGCATCGGCCAGCCGGTGGTGCCGGAGAACACGCCGGGCGCCGGCGGCATCCTGGGCGCGCAGAAGCTGCTGAACGAGAAGCCGGACGGCCATGTGCTGGCGCAGATGCCGGTCAGCGTCTTCCGCTACCCCCTGATGGCGGCGAAGCCGCCCTTCGATCCCCTCTCGGACTTCACCTATGTGGTGCACCTGACAGGCTACCTGTTCGGCGTGGTGGTGCGCGCCGACGCGCCGTGGAAGAGCTTCGGCGAGTTCCTCGACCACGCCAAGGCCAACCCGGGCCGGGTGAATTACGGCACGCCCGGCACCGGCACCTCGCTGCACATCACCATGGAGCGCATCGCGCGCGACCGCGGCATCGAGTGGACGCAGGTGCCCTTTCGCGGCGTCGCGGAGAATCTGCAGGCGCTGCTCGCCGGGCAGATCGACGCGACGGCCGACAGCTCCGGCTGGGGGCAGCTGGTGCAGGACGGCAAGCTGCGCCTGCTGGTCACCTGGGGCGAGACGCGCGCCAGGCGCTTTCCCGAGGTGCCGACGCTGCGCGAGAGCGGCATCGACATCGTCTCCGCCTCGCCCTACGGCATCGCCGGGCCGAAGGGCATGGATCCCGAAATCCTGCAGGCGGTGCATGGCATCTTCCGCGACGCGCTGCACGACCCGGCGCACCTCGCGGTGCTCGAGCGGCTGGACATGCCGGTGATGTACAAGGACCCCGCCGCCTACCGGGCCTTCGTGCAGGAGCAGATGGCGGAGGACCGCCGGATGATCGAGGCGCTCGGCCTCAAGCTGTAGTCCGGAACGCGAAGGGCCGGCCCGAAGGCCGGCCCCCGTCATCAGTCGTGCATCCGTCCTGCACATGGGCAGCGCGGAGCGCCCGCCCGCAGCCCCGGGCGCGTCAGCCGCCGGGACGCCGGTTGCTGCGCCCGGCCACCGCGGTGTCGGCCCCCGGCACAGCATGATAGGTCAGCACGGCGTTGTCACCGCTGCCCTGCATCTCCGCGACCAACCCCTGCTGCACCGCGCGAGGCTGCGTGTAGGCCAGCCGCGCATTGTCGCCCGATCCGGTTATCATCGCGTAGCCGCCGCCCACCACATTGCCCGGCGGCGTCATCCCGCCATTGTCATAGACGAGCTGCGCATTGTCGCCAGAGCCGATCAGCCGCGGACCCTGCTGCGCCGCCGCGCTGCCCAGCGTGCCCAGCACGAGCGCGGAGGCCAGAATGGCATGTCGAAGCATCTTCAGTACCTCACCCTTCAGCGGGCGCGAGGAATGCCGCGCCCTTCAGCCGGAGCGCCGAAGTCGGCGCGCCCCCCGCCGTTGCAAATGCGGCGCCTGCCACGCCGCTGCCAATGCGCGCGTCGGATGCCACCGATCAGCGACGCCGATAGAGCACCGGCTTGCGCCATCAGCTGTTGGCACCGTGCTGCGCGATGGTGGCGAGCGCGTCCGGCGTCGCGCCCTGCGCAGTGGTGGTCACCGGCGTCGCGACCGTCAGCGCGGCGTCATCGCCGCTGCCCTGCAGCGTGGCGACGCCGCCGCCCACCACGTTGCGGGACGGAGCGTCGTAGACCAGCTGCGCGTCGTCGCCGGTGCCGATCAGCCGCGGCCCCTGCTCCGCATGCGCGAAGCCGGCGCCGAGCGCCAGGAACGAAGCGAGAGTGAGAGTGCGGATCATGTGGCGCCTCCTGCTTGCGGCGCGGAAGATACCGCGCCTCATGAAGCGGAGATGTGCGCTGCGTCATGCTGCGGCCAATGCGCGCCCTGGATGGCGCCGATCAGACCCTCGTATGGTCTCGCAACGGCAACGCGCATGCGCCTCGTCGCGAATCGGCGCGCTCAGGCGGGAGCCTCGGCCTCCAGCCGTTCGGAGAGCTCGAGCCACTCGGCCTCGAGCGCCGCCGTGTCGCGCGCCACGGCGGCGCGCCGCGCGGTCGCGCGCGCGATGAGGTCCGCCTTGTTGCCGGCGTAGAGCCGCGGATCCTGCAGCGCGGCGTCGAGCGTCGCCGCCTCCTGACCGAGCTTCGCCAGCGCGGCCTCCACGCCGTGCAGCTTCTCGCGCAGCGGCGTGAGGGCGGCGCGCGTCTCGGCGCGGCCGCGCCGCTCGTCGCGCCGCGTCGGCGCGGTCTCCGCGCGCGGCGCAGACCGGCCATTCTCGGCGAGCATGGCGCGGTAGTCGTCCAGATCGCCCTCGAAGGCGCGCACCGTGCCGTCGGCCACCAGCCAGAGCCGCTCCGCGACCAGGTCCACCAGGTGCGGGTCGTGGGTGATGAGCACGACGGCGCCGTTGTAGTCGGCCAGCGCCTTCACGAGCGCCTCGCGCGCATCGATGTCGAGGTGGTTGGTCGGCTCGTCCAGGATCAGCAGCTGCGGCGCCTCCCGCGTGCACAGCGCGAGCAGCAGCCGCGCCTTCTCGCCGCCGGACAGCGAAGCGACCACCGTTGTCGCGCGGTCCTCGTCCAGGCCGAAGCGGGCGAGCTGGGCGCGGCACTGCGTCTCGGTCGCGCGGGGCAGCGCGGCCTGCATGTGGGAGAGCGGGGTGCCGCGCGGATCCAACTCCTCCGCCTGGTGCTGCGCGAAGTAGCCGATGCGGAGACGCGGCGCCGGCCGCACCTCGCCTGCCATGGGCGCCAGGCGGCCGGCGAGCAGCTTCGCCAGCGTCGACTTGCCGTTGCCATTGGCGCCGAGGAGGGCGATGCGGTCGTCCTGGTCGAGCCGCAGCTCGAGCCCACGCAGCACCGGCCTTCCGTCATAGCCGGCGGCGGCGCGGGAGAGGGCGAGCACGGGCGGCGGCAGGCTCGGCGGCTCGGGGAAGGCGAAGCGGGTCGGCGCGTCCTCCACCACCGCCTCGATCGGCGGCAGGCGTTCCAGCGCCTTCAGCCGGGACTGCGCCTGGCGCGCCTTGGTCGCCTTGGCGCGGAAGCGGTCCACGAAGGCCTGGATGCGCGCGCGCTCCGCCACCACGCGCTCGTTCTGCGCGGCAAGCTGCGCCTGGCGCTCGGCGCGGACGCGCACGAAATCGGCGAAGCTGCCGGGGTAGAGGGTGATCTTCCCGCGATCGAGATGCGCGATCCCGTCCACGCAGCGCTCCAGCAGCCCGCGGTCGTGGCTGACGACGATGGCGGCACCCGGGAAGCGCGCCAGCCAGCCCTCCAGCCAGAGCGTCGCCTCGAGGTCGAGGTGGTTGGTCGGCTCGTCGAGCAGCAGCAGCTCGGGCTCCAGGAACAGCGCGCGGGCCAGCGCCACGCGCATGCGCCAGCCGCCGGAGAACTCGGCCACGGGGCGCGCCTGGGCCGCCGCGTCGAAGCCGAGGCCGGAGAGGATCGCGGCGGCGCGGGACGGCGCGCTCTCCGCCCGGATCGCGATCAGCCGGTCATGGATCTCGGCGAGGCGTTCGGGCGGCGGTCCGGCCTCGCCCTCGGCAAGCAGCGCGGCGCGTTCCGTATCGGCCGCCAGCACGGTCTCCAGCAGGCTCGCCGGGCCGCCCGGCGCTTCCTGCGCCACATGGCCCAGGCGGGCGCGGGCGGCGAGGCGGATCTCCCCGCCATCCGGCGCGAGATCGCCCACTATGGCGCGCAGCAGGGTGGACTTGCCGGCGCCGTTGCGCCCGACCAGGCCGAGCTTGCGCCCCGGGTCCACCACCAGCCCGGCGCCGTCCAGCAGGGTGCGGCCGGCGATGCGGATCGTCAGGTCGCGGATCGCCAGCACGGTCATGGCCGCTATCTAGGGGGAGGCGCGCCGCCGCGCCACGTTGCCGGGGGGTTGCGCCTTGGGGCAATGCTGCCTAACGGACGCCCGCCCAAGCGAGAGGACGACGTCATGGCCATCGAGCGCACGCTCTCCATCCTGAAGCCGGACGCCACGCGGCGGAACCTGACCGGCCGGATCAACGCGAAGTTCGAGGAGGCCGGCCTGCGCATCGTCGCGCAGAAGCGGCTGCGCCTGACGCAGGACCAGGCGGGGGCCTTCTACGCCGTGCACCGCGAACGCCCCTTCTACAACGACCTGGTCGCCTTCATGACGAGCGGCCCGGTGGTGGTGCAGGTGCTGGAGGGCGAGGACGCGCTGGCGCGCAACCGCGACATCATGGGGGCGACCAACCCGGCCAACGCCGCGGAGGGCACCATCCGCAAGGAGTTCGCCGAGAGCATCGAGGCGAACAGCGTGCATGGCTCCGACAGCGCGGAGAATGCGGGGCGGGAGATCGCCTTCTTCTTTTCGGAGATTGAGATCGTCGGCTGACCGGGGCGGGGGTGGCCCTGGGGAGGACGGGAAGGTCCGCTCCGGGCCCCCCAGGGCGCGATGAGGACCCCGACGCTAGTCGCAGGCCGGGCCCACCCTCACACCACGAAGACGGCGAGCAGCACCAGCACGGTCGCCACCGCCACCACCCCCCAGATCAGCATCTGGGTGAACCACTGCCAGCCGCGCTGCCGGTCGGCGAGAATCTCCTGCGCCTCGACGGCGGCGAAATCATAGTGTTCCTGCTGATCGGCCATGGCCGCGGTCCCGTTCTGCCGGGCCGGGGTTTAGAGCAGATCGGCGCGCGCTGGAACCGGTCAGCCCCGCGGAACGGGATTGGCCAAGGCGCCCTCCGGCGCCAAGGCGCCGGCCACCACCGCCCGCCCCTCGGTTACCGTCACGCGCCCGGCGGCAAGCCAGGCGAGCGCCGCAGGGTAGATCCGGTGCTCCTGCTCCAGCACCCGCGCGGCCAGCGTCTCCGGCGTGTCATCCGGCCGCACCGGCACGGCGGCCTGGGCCAGGATCGGCCCCTCATCCACCCCGGTCGAGACCAGGTGCACGGTGCAGCCATGCAGCCGCACGCCGGCGGCCAGCGCCCGCGCATGCGTGTCCAGTCCCGGGAAGGCGGGCAGCAGGGCAGGGTGGATGTTGACCACCCGCCCGGACCAGCGGGCGACGAAGCCGGGCGTCAGCACCCGCAGGAAGCCGGCCAGCGCGATCAGTTCGATCCGGTGCTCGGCGAGCACCGCCTCCATCGCCGCCTCGAAGGCCGCGCGGTCGCCGCGGAAGGCGCGGCTTTCGATGGCGAGCGCCGGCACGCCGGCAGCGGTGGCGCGGGCTAGGCCCGCCGCGTCGGCGCGGTTGGACAGCACCAGGGCGATCTCCGCCGGATAGGCCGGGTCCGCCGCCGCGGCGAGCAGCGCCCCGAGATTGCTGCCGCGGCCGGAAATCAGCACGGCGGTCCGCCGCCGCGGCGCGCTCACCGCGGCCAGCCCGCCTGCAGGCCCTCGATATGCAGCCGGGCGGAGCCCGCCTCGGCCGCCAGCTCGCCCACCCGGAACACCGCCTCGCCCCGCGCTGCGAGCAACGCGATGGCCGCCTCCGCCTGCTCCGCCGCCACCACGCAGACCATGCCGAGGCCACAATTGAAGACGCGCAGCATCTCCTCCGCCGCAATGTCGCCCGCCCGCGCCAGCCAGGCGAAGACCGGCGGTACCGGCCAGCTTCCCGCGGCGATGCGCGCGGCAAGCCCCTCCGGCAGCACCCGTGGCAGGTTGCCTGGCAGCCCGCCGCCGGTGATGTGCGCGGCGGCTTTCAGCAGCCCGGCCCGGTGCAGCGCGAGCAGCGCCGGGACGTAGATGCGGGTCGGCGCCAGCAGCGCCTCGGCTAGGGTCGCATCGGGCGCGAAGGGCGCCGGCGCGTCCAGCGCC
>DASQVL010000674.1:0-2796 GCA_035640795.1 Crenalkalicoccus sp.
GAGATAGAGCAGGCCGATCAGCGCGCCGAGCAGCAGCAGGAAGGTCATGGTGCGGCGCTATTCCGGGGACAGCGTCGCATCCGGCAGATGCGGCGGCGGGCTGGCTGGTGGTGGCGCTGGTGCTGCTGGCCGCGCCCGAGGCGCAGCGGCGCTTCGAGCATATCGGCGTGGACCTCGCCTTCGGCCCCCCGGGCTCCCGCCGCGCGCGCGTGCCGCGCCTGCTCGGCGCGCTCTCGGTCGGCGCGACCGCCCTGGTGCTGCTGCGCGCGGGGCTGGAGACGGTCGCCTTCAGCCGCATGGTCGGGCTGATGACCGATGTGGAGGGCGTGCCGCTCTGGTGGGTGCAGGCGCTGCTGCCGCTCGGCGCGGCGGTGCTGCTGCTGGTTGCGGTCGCGCAGGTGCTGGCACTCGCCCTCGGCCGCGAGCCGCCGCATCTGCCGGATGCGACGCTGTCCCCGGAATAGCGCCGCACCATGACCTTCCTGCTGCTGCTCGGCGCGCTGATCGGCCTGCTCTATCTCGGCATCCCGATCTTCGCGGCGCTGTTCCTGCTGCCGCTCGGCGTGCTCGCCTGGGTGGAGGGCGACGTGCCGGCGCTGGGCGAGCTGGTGGTCGGCAGCCTGGACGGCTACCTCCTCGTCGCCATCCCGCTCTTCCTGCTGATGGCGCATGTGATGGTGCGCGGGCGGGTGGTGGACGACCTCTACGGCGCCGCCTTCGCCCTGCTGCGGCGGGTGCGCGGCGGCGTCGGCATCGCGACCGTCGCCGCCTGCACGGTTTTCGCCGCCATCTCCGGCAGCTCGGTCGCGACCGCGCTGACCGTGGGCAAGATCGCCATTCCGCAGATGCTGCGCTACGGCATGTCGCGCCGCGGCGCCTTCGGCGTGGTGGCGGGGGGCGGGACGCTCGGCATCCTCATCCCGCCCTCGGGGCCGATGGTGCTCTACGCCTATGTGACGGAAAGCTCGGTCGGCGCGCTGTTCCTCGCGGGCGTGATCCCCGGGCTGATGATGGCGGCGATGTTCGCCGCCTGGTGCTTCGCGACCGAAGCCCGCGCCGTCGCCCCCGCGGACGATCCGCCGCCGGAGCGCGTGGGGGTTGCGCTCCGCCGCTCGCTCTGGTCGCTGACGCTGCCGGTCTTCGTGCTCGGGGGCATCTATTTCGGCGTCTTCACCGCAACCGAGGCGGCGGGGACGGGCACGCTCTACGCCATCCTGGTCGCGGCGCTGGTCTACCGCGCGCTGACGCTCCGCGACTTCCTGCAGGGCGTCGCCGAGGCGACCCGCACCTCGGCCATGCTGCTGATGATCATCGCGGGGGCGGCGATCTACGGCTACATGCTGACCAAGCTGCGCGTGCCGCAGGAGCTGGTGGCCCTCGTCGCCCATTGGGGCCTCTCCCGCACCGGCTTCCTCGTCGCGATGATGGTGCTGCTCTTCGTGCTCGGCCTGGTGCTGGAGAGCTTCTCGATCATCCTGCTGACCATGCCGGCCATCCTGCCGGTGATGGCGGCGCTCGCCATCGACAAGGTGTGGTATGGCGTGCTGCTCACGCTCAGCCTGGAAATGGCGCTGATCAGCCCGCCCGTCGCGATGAACCTGGTGGTGATCAAGGCGATCACCGGGGCGCCGCTCGCCGAGGTGAACCGCTCCATCCTGCCCTACATGCTGATGCTCGCGCTGGGCACGGCGCTGCTGATCGCCTTTCCGGGCATCGCGCTGTGGTTGCCGCGCCAGGCGGGGTATGCGGGGTGACGGATCCGGTTCCTGGACCGGCGCGGCCGGGTTAAGCTCGGCCCATGTCCGCGCCCCGCAGAGCCCTCCTGCTGGCTCCCCTGCTCGCGGCGTCCGCGGCGCGCGCCGCGGCGCGGCCGCAGGTGGGCGATGTGACGGAGGTGCGCGGCACTGCGCTCGCGCATTTCGAGGCGGAGCCGCCGCGGCGGCTCGCGCCGGCCTCGCCCGTGCTGCTGGAGGACATGCTGGCTACCGACCCGGACAGCCGCCTGGCCTGCCGGCTCGCCGGTGGGCTGGAGCTCAGGCTCGGCGGCAATGCGACGCTCCGGGTGGATCAGCTGGCGCTGTCCGGCCCGCATCGGCGGGCGAGCCTGAGCAGCCTCTCCGGCCCGCTGCTCTGCAGCCACGGGCCGGTGCCGCGGCCGGTGCCGGTCACGTTGGACCTGCCCTGGGCGCGCATCGGCGTGCGCGGCACGCGCTTCTTCGCCGGTCCGCTGGACGAGGTCTTCGCGGTCTTCGTGGCCGAGGGGGTGGTGGAGGTCGCGGTGCCGGGCGGCGGGCGGGCCGAGCTGGACGCCGGCGATGGGGTGGACGTGCCGCGCAGCGGGCCACCGCCGGCGCAGCTGGTGGTCCGGCGCTGGATGCCGCCGCGCATCGCGCGCGCCTTGGCGACGGTGATGTAAACGCCCACCGGTATCAATCTCAACTGCGCCCGGTATCAGGAGGGCCTGGCCAAAGCGGGTACACCTCCGTCTCCCCCGGCAGGCCGCGCAGCGCGAGTCGCGCCACCGGCGGCCCGAGGGACGGATCGGCGATTCCGGTGACGAGCCCCCGCCCGCCCAGCGTCTTCGCCAGCTCCTGCAGCCGCGCCGCGACATTCGCGGCATCCCCGCAAACCGTCCAGGTGAGGCGCGAGCCGCCGACCTCGCCCACCAGCACTTCCCCCGCCGCGACGCCGATGCGCGTCTCGCCCCAGCCGATCGCCGCTGCCTCCGGCCGCGCGCGGAACTCCTCCGCAAAGCTGTCCAGCGCGCGGGCGGCGGCAAGCGCCCGCCGCGCATGG
>DASQVL010000675.1:0-3953 GCA_035640795.1 Crenalkalicoccus sp.
AGCGGCAGCTCGCAGGCGATCTCGATGCCGACCAGGCCGGCGCCGATGACCACGGCGGTCCAGCTTCCCTCCGCCTCCCCTTCCGGAGACGCGGCGAGGCCGGCCAGGTGCTGCCGCAGCCGGAGCGCGCCCGCATGGGTATCCACGTCGAAGCCGTGCTCGGCGAGGCCCGGCAGCGGCGGTCGCCAAAGCGCGCTGCCGGCCGCGAGCACCAGCCGATCCCAGGGCAGCTCCGCCGCCGTGCCGGTCGCGTCCTGGACGGAAGCGATGCGCCGCGCCGCGTCGAGGCCGGTCACGGTCCCCTCGATCCGGCGCACACCGATCGGGCCGAGCACCTCGTCGAGCGGCACGCGCACCGGATCGAGCGCCGCCTCGTAGCAGCGCACGCGGATGACGTGGAACGGGTCCGGGTTGACCAGCGCGATCTCCACCGCCCCGCGGCCCACCCGCGCGGCGTCGAGCGCGCGCGCGGCCGCCGCGGCGCTCCACAGCCCCGCGAAGCCGCCGCCTACCACGAGGATCCGCCTGGCCATGCCATGCCTCCGCCCGCGCCGCCGCAACCGTAGCAGAGCCGGCCGGTGCGCCTGCAACGGTGCAGCGCGTCACATGACCGGCCCCTTCCTTGACACCCCCGTGCGCAACCCGTAGACGCGCCCTGCCTTCCGGCGGGGTAACCGGCGGGGGAGCTGGGGTGGACGAAGCGGACAGCGATCGCCCGGACAAGGATCAGCAGGGCGGCTTCGACCGCCGGCTGAGGGAGGCGCGGGCCCGGCGCGGGCTGGATGCGCCGCCCAAGGCGCCGGGCGGCGGGCTTCCCGCGGGTGCGTGGGGCATCGGCTTCCGTGCCGGGCTGGAAGTGGTCTCGGCCCTCGTGGTCGGCATCGCCATCGGCCTGCTGCTGGATCGCTGGCTCGGGACCTGGCCCTGGTTCTTCCTGCTGTTCTTCGTCGCGGGCTCGGCCGCCGGGGTGCTGAACGTCTACCGCCTGTTCAGCCCCCGATCCGGCCGGCGCTGAGTTTCGAAGCCTGAGGAGGGCCGCCCGTGGCCGCGCAAGGTGGTGCGATCGACGCGCTCGGTCAGTTCGAGCTGGAGCCGGTGCTGGGCGCGATCGGGCGGGCGGTCAACTTCACCCAGTCCAACGCCTTCATGCTGCTGGCGGTCGGGCTGATCGCCTTCCTCATGATCTACGGCGTGTCGCACCGCGCCATCATCCCCGGCCGGCTGCAGGCGCTGGCCGAGAGCACCTACGAGTTCGTGCACGACATGGCGACCGGGCAGATCGGCGAGGAAGGCCGGCGCTTCTTCCCCTTCATCTTCTCGATCTTCATGTTCGTGCTGATGGGCAACCTGCTCGGCCTGCTGCCCTACGCCTTCACCTTCACGAGCCACATCGCCGTCACCTTCGTGCTCGCGCTGATCGTCTTCGTGCTGGTGACGGCGGTCGGCCTGGTGATGCATGGCTGGCACTTCTTCACCTACTTCTTCCCCCAGGGCGCGCCCAAGGCGCTGGCGCCGCTGATCATCCCGATCGAGGTGATCTCCTACCTCTCGCGCGTGGTCAGCCTCTCCGTCCGTCTGTTCGCCAACATGGTGGCCGGGCACGTCATGCTGATCGTCTTCGCCAGCTTCGTGGTGATGATCGGCTCCTTCGGCCTCATCGGCATCCTCGGCGCCGCGCTGCCGCTGGCCGTGCAGGTGGTGCTGGTGGGCTTCGAGCTGCTGGTGGCCTTCCTGCAGGCCTATGTCTTCGCGATCCTCACCAGCATCTACCTGCACGACGCGGTGCACCTGCACTGAGGCGGCGCAGGCCCCTTCCCTCCCCTCTCCGAAAGGACCAGAGAGACCCATGGACCCGACCGCCTACGTCGCCGCCTTCAAGGCCCTCGGCGCCGGCCTCGCCGTCATCGCCCTCGCCGGCGTCGGCGTCGGCATCGGCAGCATCTTCTCCTCGATGGTCGCCTCCGTGGCCCGCAACCCGGGCGCGCGCGACGCCGTCTTCCCGATCGGCATCCTGGGCTTCGCGCTGACCGAGGCCGTCGCGCTCTTCGCCCTGCTGATCGCCTTCCTGATCCTGTTCACCTGAGGTTCGGAGGACGGGCGGCGGGGGCGCTGCGGCGCCGCCGCCCCCGGCATGCGGCGCCCGCGGAGACCGAGATGAGACGCCTGGCAATCCTCGCCGCCCTGCCTTCCCTGCTGGCGACCGCCGCGGCGGCGCAGCAGCAGGGCGAGGGCATGCCGCAGCTGCGCTTCAACGACCCGCTGATGCTGGCGCAGATCATCTGGCTGCTCATCATCTTCGGGCTGCTCTACGTCGTCATGGCGCAAGTGGCGCTGCCGCGCGTGGCCGAGGTGCTGGAGGCGCGCCGCCGGCGCATCGACGGCGACCTCGAGATAGCGCAGCAGGCGAAGCGCTCGGCCGACCGGGCGCTCGAGGAGCATCGGGCGGCCACCACGCGGGCGCGGGCCGAGGCGCAGGCGGCCATCACCGCCGCCGCGCAGCAGGCCCAGGCCGAGGCGGCGAGGAATGCCGAGGCGCTGAACGCCCGGCTCAACGCGCAGGTCGAGGAGGCCGAGCGGCGCATCGCCGCGGCGCGCGACGCCGCGATGGCCGCGCTGCGCCAGGTCTCCTCGGACACCACGGAGGCGCTGGTGCAGCGCCTGGTCGGCAAGCCGTACAGGAAGGCGGTGGAGCGCGCCGTCGAGGCCGAGCTGGCCGCGCGCGGCCGCGGCTGAGGGGGGACGATCCGATGCATGGCGAGCATGCCAGCCTGCTGGCCGACCCGCATGTGTGGGAGCTGATCGGCTTCGTGATCTTCATCGCGCTGTTCGGCCGCATGGGCTGGCAGCGCATCACCGCGATGCTGGATGCGCGCGCCGACCGGGTGCGGGAGGAGCTGGACGAGGCGACGCGCCTCAGGCGCGAGGCGGAGGAGCTGCTGAGGCAGGCCGAGGCCGACCGCCAGAAGGCGCTGGCCGAGGCGCAGGCGATGCTGGAGCGCGCGCGGGCCGAGGCGAAGCGCGTCGCCGAGCAGGCGGCGGCCGAGGCGGAGGCGAGTGCGAAGCGGCGCGAGCGCATGGCGATGGATCGCATCGCCGCGGCGGAGGCCGGGGCGGTGGCGGAGGTGCGCAACACGGCGGCCGAGATCGCCGTCGCCGCGGCGCGGCGGGTGCTCGCCGAGCGGGTGGATCAGGAGGTGGATGCGCGGCTGATCGACCAGGCGGTGACGGAGCTGCCGAAGGTGTTGCGGGCGGCGTAGGCGCGGGCTGCCCCCGGGGGAGCCCCTGGGGGAGCCAGGGAATCGTCGCCTCCGGCGACGCCCCAGGATCCCCACCATCCCCGGAGCGCGGCCCGACCCTTGAGGCGGGCCGGGCCCGCCCCGATCACGCCGCCTTCAGGTGATTCAGCAGCTTCTCCGTCGCCGCACCCTTGTCCGTGCGGTCGATCGCGGCGAGCTCGGCCGCCAGCCGGTCCATCGCCTGCTCGTAGATCTGCCGCTCGGAGAAGGACTGGTCCGGCTGGCCGGCATTGCGGTGCAGGTCGCGCACCACCTCGGCAATCGCCACCGGATCGCCGGAGTTGATCTTCGCCTCGTATTCCTGCGCGCGGCGCGACCACATGGTGCGCTTGATGCGCGCCTTGCCGCGCAGCGTGTCCAGCGCCTCCTGCATCGCCTCGGGCCCGGCGAGCTTGCGCAGGCCGGAGGTGGCCGCCTTGTTCACCGGGACCTTCAGGGTCATCCGGTTCTCGTCGAAGGTGACGACGATCATCTGCAGGGAGAGGCCGGCGGCCTGCATCGTCTCGATGCCCTGCACCGTGCCGACGCCATGGGTCGGGTAGACCACGTGGTCGCCCGCCTTGAACTCGGCGGGCTTGGCGGGCAGGCGGGCAGGCGGGGCCGGCGGGCCCTCCCGCCGCGGCGCTGCGGCGGGGGCAGGCGGGACCGGGGCGGGCG
>DASQVL010000676.1:0-5329 GCA_035640795.1 Crenalkalicoccus sp.
CGCGGCCGAAGACCTCCCGCTATGCCGCCATCATCCGCCGGGCCGGCATCCGGCCCCGCTCAACGGCGCTCCGGCGCCTCAGACGGCGAGCGTGCCAGCCTTGGCGGCCGCGTAGCGCTCGCTGATCTTTGCCCAGTTCAGCACATTCCACCACGCGGCCAGGTAGTCCGCCCGGCGGTTCTGGTACTTCAGGTAGTAGGCGTGCTCCCATACGTCGTTGCCGAACAGCACGCGCCCGCCTTCCATCAGCGGCGTGTCCTGGTTCGGCCGCGTGGTCAGCGCCAGCTTGCCCGCCCGGTCCACCGTCACGAACACCCAGCCGGAGCCGAAGACGCGGAGGCCGGCGCCGTTGAAATCCGTCTTCAGCTTGTCGAGGCCGCCGAGGTCGCGCTGGATCGCCTCCGCCAGCTCGCCCTGCGGCGCGCCGCCCTTGCCCCCCATCACCTGCCAGAACATGGTGTGGTTGGCGTGGCCGCCGCCATTGTTGCGGATCGCCGTGCGCACGCTCTCCGGCGCCTCGTTCAGCTTGGCCAGGATCTGCTCGATCCGAAGGGTGGCGAGCTGGCCGTGGTCCTTCAGCGCCGCGTTCAGGTTCGCGACATAGGCCGCGTGGTGCCGGTCGTGGTGCAGCACCATGGTCTGCGCGTCGATGCTCGGCTCGTTGGCGTCCGGCGCGTAGGGCAGCGGCGGCAGGGTGAAGGGACCGGACGGCGCCGCCCCCTGGGCACGGGCCGCGCGCGGCGCGGCAGCCAATGCGGCGAGTCCGGCGGCGGCGGTCAGCAGCGTGCGGCGTTCGAGCGTCAGGCGCATGATTTTCCCCGTGGGACTGTTCCACGCGGCGGAGATGGTGCCGCCGCCGTGCCGACCAAGCCCGCGCCCCAAGCCCGCGCCCTGGCGGGACGGAACCGCGGATGGCCGCGCGGCGTTGCAAGGCCAACGTTTCCAGCCGGCAAGGAGCGAACCGGGATGAGCAGCAGCGCCGCGAACAATTTCTCCAACGACGCGCGCGACCTGCGCGACCAGGCCCAGGCCTCGGCCAGCCGCGTGGGCGAGGACGCGAAGGAGGAACTGGCCCGCCTGCGCGCGCAGGTGGAGCGGCTGATGCAGGAGCGGGTGACGCCGGCGCTCGGCGGCGCGGCGGACCAGGTGCAGGACTACGCCCACCGCGCCCGCGAGACCCTCGAGGACCAGGCCGACGCGATCTCCGAGACGGTGCGGGAGCGGCCGCTCATCGCAGTGGCCATCGCCGCGGCGGCGGGCTACCTGCTCGGCCGGCTGATGGGCGGCAACACCTACGTCTACCAGCGCGATCATCGCTGAGAGGCGCGCGGTGATCCCCCGCCCGCGGTGCGCCGGGACGCGGGGCGCGCCGGCATGACGCGGCTGCTCCGTCTGCTTCGCGTGGCCGCGGAGGCCGAAGCGCTGCGCTGGCGCCGCATGGGCCGCAACTACGGCGTGCAGGCCGCCCTCGCCGCGGCGGCGGGCGTGTTCGGCCTGATGCTGCTGATCATGCTGCACGCCGCCGCCTTCGCCTGGCTGGCGCCGAACCAGGGCGCGGTCGCGGCGGCGCTGATCATCGCCTTCGTGGACCTGGTCATCGCCGGGCTGCTCGGCTGGCTCGCCAGCCGCCGCGCCGAGGACCGGGTGGCGTTGGAGGCCGAGCGGCTGCGCAACGATGCCTTGCGCCAGGTGGGCGACCAGACGGCGCGGGTCGCCATGCTGGTGCCGCTGGTGCGCAGCCAGAGCATGAAGAAGGGGCTGATCGGCGCGGCGCTGACCGCCGCCGTGGTCGGGCTGGTCGCACGCCGCTGAGGCTTGCCTGGGCCCGGCCCGCCCGCTACCCGGCGTGCGGAAAGCCGGGAGGGTCGGGGTGAGCGAGGAGCCCACACTGGTGGCGCGCCGCGAGGGCGCGGCCGGCACGCTGCTGATGAACCGGCCGCGCGCGCTGAACGCGCTTGATACCGGCATGATCGCCGCCTTCCAGGCGGTGCTGGACGCCTGGAAGGACGACGCATCGGTGCGGCTCGTCGTGCTGGAAGGCGCGGGCGGCCGCGCCTTCTGCGCGGGCGGCGACGTGCGGCGGATCCGCGAGCAGGCGATCGCCGGCGACACCGCCGGGGTGGAAGGCTTTTTCGCCGGCGAGTACCGCGTGAACCGCGGCATCGCCGAGTTCGGCAAGCCCTGGGTCTCGCTGATCGACGGCCTCTGCATGGGGGGCGGCATCGGCGTCTCCGTCCATGGCCGGCCGCGTGTCGTCAGCGAGCACGCGATGCTGGCAATGCCGGAGACGGCGATCGGGCTGTTTCCGGATGTCGGCACCTCCTGGGTGCTGCCGCGGCTGCCGGGGGCGCTCGGCTACTGGCTCGCGCTGACGGGGGCGCGGATGCAGGGGGCGGATGCGGTGCATGCCGGCCTCGCCGACCATTACGTCCCGCGCGCCCGGCTGGCGGAGCTGCGGGCGGCGCTGCTGGGGGGCGAGGCCGGCGTGGTCGCGCGCTTCGCCGAGGCGCCCCCGGAGGCGAGCTTCGCGCCGCATCGGCCGGCGATCGCCCGCTGCTTCGGCCAGCCGGACCTGCCGGCGATCCTCGCGGCGCTGGAGGCGGAGGGGACGGACTGGGCGGCCGAGCAGATCGCGACGCTCCGCCGCATGTCGCCGACCAGCCTGGCCGTGTCGCTCGAGCTGCTGCGCCGCGGTGCGGGGAGCACGCTGGCGGAATGCCTGGAACGCGAGCTGCGGCTGACCCGGGTGGTGGTGAACCGGCATCCGGACTTTCGGGAGGGGGTGCGGAGCGTGCTGGTGGACAAGGACGGCGCGCCGCGCTGGACGCCGGCGCGGATCGAGGAGCTCGATCCGGCGGCGATCGCTTCGATGTTCGAGGGGTAACCGCCGCGGGCCCGGCCTGGGTCGACGCCCCGCTTGACCTGCGCGCCCCACACTGGTCCGATTCGCGCCACAGCAAGGGAGGGACGCAACATGCGCGCCTGGGCCGTCGTCGAAACCGGCAAGCCATTGCAGGAGCTCGAGCTGCCGACACCGGAACCGACCGGCGCGCAGGTGCTGCTCGAGGTCACCCACGCCGGCGTCTGCCATTCCGACCTGCACATCTGGGAAGGCGAGTACGACCTCGGCAGCCGGGGCAAGATGCGGCTGGCCGACCGCGGCGTGGTGCTGCCGCTCGCCATGGGGCACGAGATCGTCGGCCGCGTCGTGAAGCTGGGCCCGGAAGCGGAGGGCCAGGGCGTGAAGGTCGGCGACATCCGCTGCGTCTACCCCTGGGTCGGCTGCGGCAAGTGCAAGCTGTGCCTTGCGGATGAGGAGAACATGTGCCTCGCGCCGCGCAGCCTCGGCGTCTACCAGAATGGCGGCTACGCCACCCATGTGCTGGCGACGCATGTGAAGCACCTGGTGGACATCGGGAAGGTGGATCCGGCGCTGGCGGCCACCTATGCCTGCTCCGGCGTCACCGTCTATTCGGCGATCAACAAGCTGATGCCGATGGACCCGGAGGACCCGGTGGTGCTGGTCGGCGCCGGCGGGCTCGGCATGAACGCCATCGCCATCCTGAAGGCGCTCGGCCACCGCCGCATCTGCGTGGTGGACGTGGACCAGGCGAAGCTGGACGCGGCGCAGCAGCAGGGCGCGACGGACACCGTTCTCGCCGCCGGCGAGGACACGGCGAAGCGCATCATCGCTGCCTGCGGCGGCGCGGTCGGCGCGGTGGTGGACCTGGTGAACGGCACCCAGACCGCGCGCTTCGCCTTCGACGCGCTGCGCAAGGGCGGCCGGCTGATCCAGGTCGGGCTGTTCGGCGGCGAGATGAACATCCCGCTGCCGCTGGTCCCGATCCGCGCCCTGACCATCCAGGGCAGCTATGTGGGCAATGTGAAGGAGCTGCGGGCGCTGATGGAGATCGCCAAGCAGGGCAAGATCCCGGCCATCCCCGTGGCGAAGGAGCCGCTGCGCAATGCCAACGCCGTGCTGAACCGGCTGCGCGCCGGCCAGGTGGTGGGCCGCGTGGTGCTGACGGCGGAGGCGGCCTGAGCCGCCTCCGATCCCAAGCGCGGGACGTTCCGACCCCGCGGCCTGCGGAGCAGGCCGCGGAGGCGATTCCCCTCCCCCGCTACTCCACCGCCGCCGGTGCCGGCCCCGCGGGGGGCTCCGGCGGCGGCGGTGCATTGGCATTCGCGACCACCGTGCGCACCCCGTCCGAGGCCTCCTCCGCCGCGACATAGGCGATGTCGCCCCAGAGGCCGTTGAGCCGCCCCGCCGGCACCTCGTTGATCTGCGCGACCCGGCCCAGCTCCTCCCCGTCCCGCCGGCTCACCACCCAGACGATCTCCACGCGCTGCACGCCGCGCTCCGGCGGCGTCACCGCCACCTTCGCCAGCAGCCCGTATTGCGCGCCCTCCGCTGCGTCCTGCACGACGAAGCCCTGGTTGCCCAGCCGGTCGCGCATGCGGGCGGCGAGCGAGGTGTTGCCGTCCCCCGGCGCGCCCTCGACGCCCACGAAGCGGATGCGCGGCGGGCCGGCGGCGAGCGATTCGGGGTCGGTCGCCTTGCGCGCCGCCTCCACCTGCAGCAGCAGCCGGCCGAGCGCGGGCGCCGCCTGCGTCGCCACCTGCTTCAGCAGCTCGGGCTTCGCCGCCGCCCAGTCCGCCAGCGGCACCGGCGCGCCATCGGCGGCGGCCTGCGGCCGGTGATCGGCGTCGAGCAGCCGGAAGCGCGGGTGCACGCGCTGGCCCTCCGCCTCCGCCAGGATCTCGACGCGCCAGTCGAGCGGCCAGGGCTGCTCGGTCGCCACCGCCGGGATCTCCTGCGCCTGCAGGGCGTCCGCGACCTCATTGGCCAGCTGCTTCGCGGCCATGTCGGGCAGCAGCGCCTGCGCGGGCGGCGGCACGGCGAGGCGTACCGCCAGCGGCTGGGCGAGCCGCGCCGCCGTTGCCCCCGGCCGGCCGCGGAAGGGCTGCGGCAGGTCGCCGCAGGCGGCGAGCAGCAGGGGCAGCAGGAGGAGAAGCAGACGCCGCCGGTCAGGTGAGCGCACAGGACACCAGCGCGGTCAGCAGCAGCAGCATCAGGAACTGGATCATGTAGGGCATGGCCGGCGGGATTACGCGATCCCCGCCGGGGCCGGCAACCGGATCAGGCTGCAAGGGCGATTGCCGAAAGCTGATGGCCGATCGGCCCGCCCCCCGCGAGGGTGCGGCGGCGATGGCTGAAGAAGCGCGCCTCCTCCGCCAGCGTGTCCTCCCCGGCATCCTCGACCAGGGCGAGGCCGAGGCGGCCGAGCCGCGCCGCGCAGTAGCCGGGCAGGTCGAACTGCCAGTGGCC
>DASQVL010000677.1:0-4678 GCA_035640795.1 Crenalkalicoccus sp.
GCTGGTCAGCGCGCCACCCGCGGCACCCGCCGCGCCGCCGATCAGCGCGCCGGTGCCGGCATTGCCGCCGGTGATCGCGCCGATGCCGGCGCCGGCGCCGGCACCGAGCAGGCCGCCGGAGACCGCCCGGTCACCCGTCGAATAGCCGCAGGCGCCAAGGCCGAGGCCAGCGATGGCCAGCAGGGCAAGCGTGGTCTTCCGCATTCTTCCGGTCTCCCTTGAGGCAGTGTTGCTGCATGGAAACGCCATCGCACCATATGGGGTTGCCGCCCGGCCGCGCGAGGCTTGAGCCCCGGCAGGCGCGCGGCTAAGCCTCGCCGCCGCTCGCGGTCCCGCGATCTCCGTCGGGGGCGGGCCGCGCCGTGCCCCACCGGGGCGGCGGCCCCTGCTGGAAGGCCATCGCCGCATGTTCTCCCGCCTGTTCGGCTTTCTCTCGGCCGACATGGCCATCGACCTCGGGACCGCGAACACGCTGGTCTACGTGAAGGGGCGGGGGATCGTGCTGAACGAACCCTCGGTCGTCGCCATCGCCGACCACCGTGGCCGCAAGCAGGTCCTCGCGGTGGGGGAGGAGGCGAAGCTGATGCTGGGCCGCACCCCGGGCAACATCGCCGCCATCCGCCCGCTCCGCGACGGCGTCATCGCCGATTTCGAGGTGGCGGAGGAGATGATCAAGCACTTCATCCGCAAGGTGCACAACCGGCGGAGCTTCACTTCGCCGATGATCATCGTCTGCGTGCCCTCCGGCAGCACGGCGGTCGAGCGCCGCGCCATCCAGGAGAGCGCCGAGAGCGCCGGCGCGCGCCGCGTGCTGCTGATCGAGGAGCCGATGGCGGCCGCGATCGGTGCCGGCCTGCCGGTGACCGAGCCCTCGGGCAGCATGGTGGTGGATGTGGGCGGGGGCACGACGGAAGTGGCCGTGATCTCGCTCGGCGGCATCGTCTATGCGCGCAGCGTCCGCGTCGGCGGCGACAAGATGGACGAGGCGGTGATCAGCTACATCCGCCGCCAGTACAACCTGCTGATCGGCGAGAGCAGCGCCGAGCGCATCAAGATGGAGATCGGCGCCGCCACCAGGCCGGAGGATGGCGAGGACGGGCCCGCCACCGAGGTGCGCGGGCGCGACCTGATGAACGGCGTGCCGCGCGAGGTCTATGTCTGCCAGCGGCAGATCGCCGACAGCCTGGCCGAGCCGGTCACCGCCATCGTGGACGCGGTGAAGGTGGCGCTGGAGAACACGCCGCCCGAGCTTGCCGCCGACATCGTGGACAAGGGGATCGTGCTGACCGGCGGCGGCGCGCTGCTCAACCGCCTCGACCAGGTGCTGCGGGACGCCACCGGCCTGCCGGTGGTGGTGGCGGAGGAGGCGCTCTCCTGCGTGGCGCTCGGCACCGGCCGGGCGCTCGAGGAGATGAAGCGGCTTCGCCAGGTGCTGACTTCCATGTATTGATCGCGATCCCGCGCGCGGAACTGCCGTGATCCGGCTCAGCATCCCGCTCCGTCAGGCGCTCGCCCGGCTCACCCTGCCGGTGCTGATCGCCGCCGCCTTCGGCACCATGCTGCTCGGCAAGGCCGATGCGGTGCTGGCGGAGCGCGCGCGGATGGCCCTGGCCGACCTGCTGGCGCCCTTCTGGGCGGCGCTGCAGCACCCGGTGGCCGCGGCGCGTGGGGCGGTCGAGGAGGCCGGCGCGCTGATCCATCTGCATGCGGAGAATGCGCGGCTGCGCGAGGAGAATGCGCGGCTGCGCCAATGGCATGCGGCTGCCCTCTCGCTGGAATCCGAGAACGCCCTGCTGCGCCGCCAGCTCGCCTTCCTGCCCGAGGGCGCGCCCGCCTTCCGCACCGCCCGCGTGGTCGCCGATGGCGGCGGCACCTATGCCCGCGCCGTGCTGCTGGCCACCACGCCGGACGCGCCGGCGCGCAAGGGGCAGGTGGCGCTGGACGAGGCGGGCTTCGTCGGCCGGGTCACGGAGGTCGGCGCCCGCTCCGCCCGCGTGCTGCTGGCGACCGACATGAACAGCCGCGTGCCCGTCATGCTGGAGGGCAGCCGGGCGCACGCCATCCTGGCCGGCACCAACCTGGCCCGTCCCCGCCTGCTCTACTGGCCGGAGGGCGAGGCGCCGCGGGAGGGCGAGCGAGTGCTGACCGCGGGCGAGACCGAGGCCTTCCCGGCCGGCCTGCCGGTCGGCGTGGTGCGGTGGCCGGAGCCGGGGCGGGCCGAGGTGGAGCTCTTCGCGCGGCTCGACCGGCTGGAGGTGGTGAGGCTCTTCGATGCCGGCCTCGCCGGCATCCTGCCGCCCGAGGCGGTGGCGCGGCCCGAGCCGCGCGGCCGGCGCTGAGGTGCGCTTGGCGGGCCGCGCCCTCCCTTCCCCGCGGCCGCTCCACCGGCTGGACGCGCTGGGCCGCGCCGCCTTTCCCTCCGGCGCGACGGCGCTGCTGATGGCACTCGCCGTGCTCGCCATCGGCCTGCCGGGGGCGGTGCCGGCAGCGGCGCTGCCCTGCGTGTTCTTCTGGTCGGTGTTCCGGCCGGCCGCCATGCCGCCGCTCGCCGTCTTCGGCCTCGGCCTGCTGCAGGACCTGCTGGGTCTCGCGCCGCCTGGCACGGGCGTGCTGGCGCTCCTGCTCGCGCATGGCCTTGCCGTGTGCTGGCGGGGCGCCCTCGCGCGGCAATCCTTCCTGCTCGTCTGGCTCGCCTTCTGCGGTTTCGCCGCCGGCGTCACGGCGCTGGGCTGGACGCTGCAGGCGGCGCTGACCCTGCGCCTGCCGGCGCCGGAGCCGGGCCTGGTCCAGCTGGCACTGGCCGCCGGCCTCTATCCCGGCCTCGCCTGGCTGCTGACCCGGGCGCATGAGGCGATGCGCCGGGCGGAAGCGGCGCCGTGAACCTGTTCCGCCGCAAATCCGGCTTCAGCGGCATGCTCGGCGTACGGCGGGAGGAGGAGCGGCGGCGCGGCGTGCTCGCCCGCCGCGCCCTCGCCCTTGGCGCAGGGCAGCTCGCGCTCTTCGGCCTGCTCGGCGCCCGGCTCTACCGGCTGCAGGTGGAGGAGGCGGCGCGCTACGCGACGCTCGCCGAGGACAACCGCATCTCCGCGCGCCTGCTGCCGCCGCCGCGCGGCCGCATCCTGGACCGCGAGGGAAGGCTGCTGGCCGGCAACCAGCTCAACTGGCGCGCCCTGCTGGTGGCCGAGCAGACCGCCGATGTCGGTGCGACGCTCGAGACCTTCGCGCGCATCGTGCCGCTGGCCGAGCATGAGCGCGCGCGGATCGAGCGCGAGGTGCGCCGGCAGCGCCGCTTCGTCCCCGTGCTGCTCCGCGAATTCCTCGACTGGGAGGAGATGGCGCGGATCGAGCTGAACGCGCCCGACCTGCCCGGGGTCAGCGTGGACCTGGGCACGGTGCGCCAGTACCCGGAGGCCGAGCACCTGGCGCATATCGTGGGCTATGTCGCGCCGCCGGCGGAGCGCGACCTGGATGGCGACCCGCTGCTGGAGCTGCCGGGCATCCGCGTCGGCCGCGCCGGGATCGAGCGTTTCCACGATGCGAAGCTGCGCGGCCGCGCCGGCGCCGTCGAGCTCGAGGTGAACGCGGTCGGCCGCGTCAACCGCGAGCTCGACCGGCGGGAGGGCGTGCCGGGCGCCGAGGTCAGGCTGACCGTGGATGCCGAGCTGCAGAAGGCGGTCCGCGGCCGGATCGAGGAGGGGACGAGCGTCGTCCTGCTCGATCCCCGCAGCGGCGAGGTGCTGGCCATGGCGAGCCAGCCCTCCTTCGACCCGAACATCTTCGCGGGCGGCGTCTCCGCCCAGCAATGGCGGGACTGGACGGCATCCCGCGCCACGCCGCTGATCAACAAGGCGACGAACGGGCTCTACGCGCCCGGCTCCACCTTGAAGATGGTGGTGGCGCTGGCGGCGCTGGCGGCGCGCACCATGACGCCCACCGAGCGCGTCGTCTGCCCCGGCCACATGGACCTGGGCGATACGCGCTTCCATTGCTGGCGGAAGGGCGGGCACGGCGCGCTCGACATGCGGAGCGCGCTGAAGCACTCCTGCGACGTCTATTTCTACGAAGCCGCGCGGCGCACCGGCATCGACCGCATTGCCGCCATGGCGCAGCGCTTCGGCCTGGGCACCGAGCTGGCGATCGAGTTGCCCGGCGCGCGGCGCGGCCTGGTGCCGACGCGCGCCTGGCGGCAGGCCCAGGGCAAGCCCTGGAGCATGGGCGACACGGTGGTGCACGGCATCGGCCAGGGCTTCTACCAGCTGACGCCGCTGCAGCTGGCGACCATGGCGGCCAGGCTCGCCACCGGCCGCGCCGTGCAGCCGCACCTGACCCAGTCGGTGGGCGGGGTGCCGGCGCCAGGCGCCGGGGCGGACTGGCCGGAGCTCGGCATCCCGGAGCGCGACCTCCGCCTGGTGCGGGAGGGCATGTTCGCGGTGGTGAACGAGGAGGGGGGCACGGCGCGCATCGCCCGCCTGCCGCCGCACTATGGGATCATGGCGGGCAAGACCGGGTCCGTGCAGGTCAGGCGGGTCAGCCGCGAGCAGCGCGAGCACGGCTTCAAGGTGGAGCGCCTGCCGCGCGAGTGGCGGCCGCACGCGCTCTTCGTCGCCTTCGCGCCCTATGACAACCCGCGCTTCGCGCTGAGCGTGGTGGTGGAGCACGGGACGAGCGGCGCCATGGC